>JAJDEJ010000194.1 GCA_029259815.1 Planctomycetaceae bacterium
GGAGAAAAGCGGATCGGGCGGATTGGTGCGGATGCGTGTCTGGAGTTCCGAGAACGGTTTCGAGACCAGACGTCTTGCCAACCGGTCGCCGGAGGGACGTCGGATCTCTTCCTGTCCTGTTTTGGTGCGAAGCGATTTTCCAGATCCGTCATTCCCGCGCAGAGTCCCGCCCCCGCGAAGGCGCGGGGCGGGAATCCAGTGAGCGATACAGGGTTGTCCAAACGTTCCCAGCGACCCAATGCCGTCTGGATTCCCGCCTGCGCGGGAATGACAAGAATTGGTTCGAATTGAAAAACCGACAAGAGGACTGATATTCATCCCCCGTCCCCACGGCGAGGAGTGCGGCCGTCGCCCCTCCCTGCCGCGCCATGTCGTAAGAAAGGGACCACAGATTTCACGGATGACACGGATATGGCCCGTCCGTCTAAGGATTCGCAGTTCGTCTCACCCTGCGACCGCTCCGCGTGCATCCGCCCCATCCGTAAAAATCCGCATTTCCTTTTCTTTGTCATTCACCGCCCAGGCAACTCACAGGGGACCCACCATTTCACGGATACCCCCCGCGAGCCTGCTTGATTCAATCGTCTCTGGACGGATCGTTGCCCGATGTCTATGGTAGAAGCAAGGTTGTCGTCGGCTGATCTGAATGATTGAATCAGCCTGGCATCCTCCCACCCCTGACTGTTGCATCCAACCTCCTGATCCGGTTGTGGCAGTTCGAGACGCCCTGTCTCAAAAGTACGTTTGATGTCCCGCCTTTAGACTCCTTCCCAGTGTCACAGACGCGTCCTCCCCGCGTCGGCTGACAACGAAAGCTGCCATCATGACGGGCCTCCACGATTGGTTTGAAGGCACGAGCCCAGGTGAGAAATCGCCAAATGGGAGACGGCTCCTCGTCATCCTGCCAGCCAGCTTGGCAGTCTTGCTCTGCTGTGCAGTCACCTTTCCGCTGGCATCGACAACATCCCCAACGGTCCTCTCTAAACACTTCATCACGGCTCCCGTGAAACGAGGTCTCCTGCAGTTGATCCTCAACGAGCAGGGACGGATTGACAGCTCCGATAATTTTGTCGTCACCAGTGAGTGCGAATGGGCTAAGGCAATCATCCGCCTCATCCCGGAAGGCGAATGGGTTGAAGAAGGTGACATCGTTGTCGAACTCGATTCGTCCGAACTCGAAGACCGACTGAAGCAGCGAGAAATTTTGGTGATCAATGCCCAGGCGGCACAGATTCAGGCACAAGAAGTCGTTGGCCTGCAGAAGCTGGAGAACGCCAGTGCGATCGCTGCTGCCGAATTGGCGCAGAAACTCGCTGAACTGGATCTCGAAAAATACATCAAGGGAGATTTTCCCAAACAGCTGAAAGAAGCCGAGGGAGCCGTCGCTCTTGCCAGGGAAGACGTGACACGAGCCCAGGAGCGCTACGAATACGTCGCTCGCATGGCCAAGAAAGGATACGAAAGCCCGACCGCCGTCGAGCAGCAACGTCTCTCGACGCTCAAATACGAACAGGCTCTCGACAAAGCCCGCCGCGAATTGGATCTCCTCGTCAACTACACCTACGAGCGAGAGTTGGCGGAACTCAAAGCACTCGCTGCCGAAGCCAAACGGGAACGATCCCGAGTCAATAAGACATCAGAGCTCGCACTCGCCAACCGGGAAATCCTGGTCACACAGCGTGAGTCACAATTGAAGAACCATCAGGACTTCGCCGATCGCATGCGTCGAAACATCGCCGCTTGCACGATTCGTTCCCCCGTCACCGGCGAGATCGTCTATGCGAACGAAGGCAGTCGACGCAACGAGATCATCGAGGGTAAGAATGTTCGCTACCGTCAGGAAGTCGTGCGGGTGCCCAATTTGGATCAGCTCGAAGTCGATGTCCGCATTCACGAGTCTCAAATCGAAGGCGTCACCAACGGACTCAAAGCCTCGATCACACTCGACGCTTATCCCGAGCTGCTCCTGGAGGGCGAGGTGACATCCATCTCCAACGTGCCCACCAATGGATCGAATTACAACTACGATCTCAAGGAGTATGACGTCACCGTCCGCATTATCGGTACGCCCGAAGAGTTAGAGGATTTGAAACCCGGTCTGAATGCCAAGGTCGACATTCACATTGCTGAACGCCCCGACTGTCTACAGGTCCCCGCCCAATCAGTCGTTGATGTCGCTGGCCAACTCGTTGTCTTCGTCCACACGGCTCAGGGTGTCGAACATCGTGAGATCGAAGTCGGCATGAAGTCCGACATGGGAGTCGAAGTGCTGTCCGGTTTGCAGCAAGGCGAAGACGTCCTGCTCGGCCCTCGTACGAACTGCAGCGAGCAAATCGCCGCTCTCCGCGAACAGATCGGCAGCGAAGTCAACGTCGAAAACATCGGCGGCTGAGCAAAAGCTCGACCAGCATTCACCCCGGCTCACCCGGCCAAGGCAGCAGGAACGCGTGATGCTCGAACAGCCCCGCTGTGCCATGTGCGCTAATGAACTGCGTGAAATAGAGCAGGAAGACGAACGCAGCCAGCAGTGGCAGCATCCCGAGTCGTGCCAGCCAGCGCCACACTCGCGAGGATGTCTCACCCGCCTCTTGACGCTTCACGGCGCGGTGATACGCCCAGCCTGCGACGACCTTGGCCGGATAGATACTCGCGATGAAGATCACCGTGATCAACCAGTATGCATCCTGCGGCAGCAGTGCGACTTTGAGCAGATAGAGCGGCAGCGCTAACACGTACACCACCGCGATCGTCAACAGCCATGCAAGGGGCGCGTGCTTGAACAACCGCCGCACGGTCCGCAGATGAAACATGGAACGGAGTCGTTGCTCAGTGGCAAATCGGGCTTGAAGAAACGGCATCCATGACAGTGTGAGCCCCAGCAGAGCCCCGCCGATGAGGGTCACCAGCAGCTGTGGACCCTCGGTGTCCTCCGTGTCCGCCATCGCGACGAACAGGGCGGTCGGGATCATCAACCACGCCACCCCTCCGATCAAACCCCGCAGTCCCAACCAGAAATGATGTTTGATCCTTAGCCCGGAAACGAATTGCCGAACATGCTCCGATGCCGTGTCGAAATAGTCGCCCGCCTTCAATCGCTGCCGCAACCACCGCAAATTTTTGATCGGCCGGAAGAAACAACTCAGCGACCCGCCGCGCGCCAAGGCCAGACAAAGGTGCACGGTCACACAGGCCCACATCACGTTCAACAACAAATGCAGCCCCGTGTCCGATGGAGAACCTGCGTCGATCAGCCGTGCGTCTGCAGCCGCGCCGGCGAGCAATCGCAGTGGAATGAGCCACAGCCAAACACCGAGTACGATCGAGCCAAAGCGAGGTGCCAATTGCAGCAATGGAAACGCCTCTCGCACTCGTCCGCTGCGACCCACACGACCCTCAACCTCAAGCAGATACCCCAGCGCGACGAGGTTGACTAATGGAATTGCAGCAACAAGTGCCAGCAACACCAGCAGACTGACCAAGCCGAACAACATCCGTGCAATCCACATGACCGCACGAATCGGATGCCGCCAAGGAACGGGAAACGGAGGAATTCTTGCGTCCTTCTCAGTGTGAGAGACACAACCACCTGCAATGGCTTCGCCGGTCGAATCAAGTTGCGGAGAGAGAGTCCCTTGCTCTTCCAAAGCAATCAGCACTTCAGGGACTTGTAGAACCGTCTCGGACATCGGCTCTCCAGAATCTGATTCGTCGGATGCCGCGATCTCTCGTGGCATACGTTGAGGTTCTTCGTCTGCCGTCATGCCAAAGTACCAAAGAGGTCTCAGTGCCGTTTCAGAAGATTTCCTGAAACGAAGCAATTTCTCGTCGGGTAGTATCCACTGCCCATCAGGACTCGCCAGGTCTGAGTCTGTGGACCTCTCAGGCAAGTTCATAAAACGGTAAGATCGGTCTCTCATTCACGAATAACGGTCACGTGACATGAAGATGAAACGCCTGTTGCCGCCTGTGCTTGTCGTTCTCGGCGTCGCCCTCCTGACCGCGATCGCCTCCTCGACCGCGGTCCACCAAGATCTCCCGACGACCAACACCACCGACGTCATATCAACCTTGGTGGATGTCGATACGGAGCTGCAGCGTCGCTGGGAGGAGTTAACCCTCACGCCTGCACCGCCCGCAGACGAACTCCAGGTGCTCCGCCGTCTGTCTCTCGCGTTGCACGGTACCATCCCGTCCTTAGAAGAGATTCGACGCTTCGAAGCGGACGAACGACCCGACCGTCTCTCACGCTGGACCGCGTCCATGCTCGAAGACCCTCGGTTTGCGGACTACTTCGCAGAGCGTCTCGCCCGATCGTTCGTGGGGGTCGAGGAGGGACAGTTCATCGTCTTCCGCCGCGATCGGTTTACTCATTGGCTAAGTAATCAACTCAAACCGACCGAGCCGGAAGAGCGACGCCCCTATGACGCGATTGTGCGTGACATGATCGCTGGACGCGGAGTGTGGACGGGCAAAGGACAAGTCAACTTTATCACGGCCAGCCTGGCGAATGATAACTTTGATGAGAACAAACTGACCGCTCGCACGGTCCGTGCGTTTCTTGGCCAGCGAATCGACTGTGCTCAGTGCCACGATCACCCGTTCGACACGTGGACGCAGGATCAGTTCGAAGGTCTCGCCGCACACTATGGACAAGTTGATCTCACCCTCGCCGGCATTCAGGATCATTCTGGACATCTCTTCAACCTGCCACTGGATTTCGCCTCAGAATTCGAGACCGCCTCTGTCTCAGATGACCTTCGACGAGCGTTCCGCTCTCATGAGCAGCGGTTGCGAAAGCATGTCTCCATTGAGGTCGTCACCGACGATGCGCTCTGGCTCGTCAAAGACTCGGGACAAAGCGAAGACACATTGGGACCCCGTTTCATTGTCCGCCGCACTCCAGACACACTCGTGGTCAGCAACAGCGACGGCGAGTATCTCGTCGAAGACCGCGAGACGCTTGAACAACGCATCATTGATCCGGCAGTACCGTTTCATCCCGAGTGGCTGGGAACCGAGGGCAACCGGCGTGATCGGCTCGCGGTGTGGGTCACGCATCCCGACAACAGGCGGTTCGAGCGGGCGATCGCCAACCGTGTTTGGGCACTCCTGTTTGGTCGACCCTACCTCACTGATCGACCTGTTGACGACATCCCCAGTCCCGAGTTGACGGAATACGCTGACGACACACACCTGCTCGACATCCTCGGACGCGACTTTCGGGAGCACGACTGCGACCTCCGACGGCTCGTGCAGGCCATCACCGCCTCACGTGCCTTCCGTATGGACTCGCTCGTGGCATCGAATGATCCGTATGAAGTCGAGATGAACGAAGCGGCATGGGCCGTGTTTCCTCTATTGCGCCGACGACCGGAACAGGTCATCGGAGCAATCCTGCAGGCGAACTCGATCAAAACGATCGACCAGAACTCCCACCTGTTCGTGCGGTTCCGCCGCTTCATCAGCGAACGGGAATTCATCGACGAGTATGGTGATCTCGGTGAGAACGAACTGGAATCACGGACGGGAACCATCTCCCAGGCGCTGCTCCAGATGAACGGCAAGTTCGCGAAAGACATGACCGCCGAAGAGGCGTTCTCCGCACCGGGTCGCATCGCCAGCTTTTCGTCGACGCCCGAGAAACTGCTGGAGAATTGCTTCCTCGCCTGTTTGACCCGCCGCCCGACTGACGAAGAGAAAGCCCACTTCCTTCCACAGCTGCAAGGGGAAGATCGCCAGCAGAAGGGTGTCGTGCAAGACATCTACTGGGCCCTGTTCAACTCACCCGAATTCTGAGTCGAGGCCGATATGACTCCACGACTGCCAAGGGACTTCACTCGCCGCGATGCACTGAAGCTTGCCACCGGACTCGGTGTGTCGTTTCTGTTGCCCGGCTTGGAGCTGCGAGCTGCTGAGCGTCGCGGGGACGAGCGACCTCGTTCCCTCATCACGCTCTGGATGGCCGGCGGACCCAGTCAGTTAGAGACGTGGGATCCGCATCCAGAATCGAAGCACGGTGGTCCCACCCGGGCCATCTCGACAACGATCCCCGATCTGCAGATCGCTCACCATCTCCCACAGATGGCTGAGCAGATGCACAACCTCTCGGTGATCCGCTCTCTGGTCTCGAAGGAAGGCGATCACGAACGCGGAACCTACTTCGTGCAAACCGGATATCGGCCTGAAACAACGGTCGTACATCCCTCACTCGGTTCGATCCTTGCTCAACAACGACCGGATGACAGCGTCGAGATTCCCATGCACGTTTCGCTAGCGACTGGCGATGGGTTTGTCGTCCCGCGAGGCGGCTATCTGGGAGATGAGTACGACGCGTTCCGCATCTACGATCCGGGCCGCAACATTCGCAACATGCGTCAGTCAGTCTCCGCTGAACGACAAGACCGACGCCTTGCCAATCTGGAAGTCGTCTCCCGCTCATTCCGAAAAGGGCGCGAACAACAGGTGGACAACACTCTGCATCAGCATGTCATCGAACGTGCTCTGACCATGATGACATCGGAGCAGCTCAAGGCATTCGAACTCGACGAAGAGCCGCAGGCGATCGTGGAGCGGTACGGCGACAGCCGCTTCGGTCGTGGGTGTCTCGTCGCTCGACGACTTGTGCAACAGGGCGTGCGTTCGATTCAGGTCGTGCTTCGTGGATTCGACACACATGCGAATAACTTCGAGGGGCACGAAATCCAGTGCGCCCAACTCGACCCGGCGTTTGCCACGCTCATGCAAGACCTTGAGGAACATGGCTTGTTGCAGTCGACGATTGTGCTGTGCATCGGCGAGTTTGGTCGCACTCCCAGGATCAATGCGCTCGATGGTCGAGACCACTGGCCGCAGGGGTTTTCCTGTGTCGTCGGCGGCGGCGGACTGCGGTCGGGTATGGTGATCGGTGGCACCGACCCCGATCGGGCTGCCCGCGAACAAGATCGACCCCTCAAGTCCCGCACGGCCCCCGATGATCCCATTCAGATCCCCGACCTGTACGCGACCATCCTGTCGCAGATGAACGTCTCGCCGGACGAGGAAATTATCACCCCCATCGGCCGGCCGATCGCCCTCTGCGAGGGGACGCCGATCGAGCAGTTGATGGGTTGAATTCGTGGCAAACGGCCTGCATCGGGCGTAAGATGCAGACGTCATGTCAGCCGCCCCTTCACCGCCGTTCACCGAGATCGCCATCGTCGGCGTGGGACTGATCGGCGGCTCGATCGCAGCGGCTGTGAAACAGCGCGGCCTGGCGAAGAACATTGTCGGGATCGGTCGCAGCCGCGATCGTCTGAACGCGGCCCAGCAGTCTGGACTCGTTGACGCCGTCTCGGTTGATGTGGCGGCGACCGGCAGTTCCGACTTCGTGATCGTCTGCACGCCCGTGGATCGCATCGCAGCCGATGTCCGCGCGGTCGCAGGAGCTTCTCGGTGCGGGGCCCTGATCACCGATGCGGGGAGCGTCAAGGGGACGATTTGCCATGATCTGGCCGGCGGACTCCGCAACGGGACCACTTTCGTCGGCTCCCACCCCTTGGCAGGCTCAGAGAAAACCGGCTGGGAACATGCTCAGGCCGACCTGTTCCAGAACCGCCTGTGCGTGATCACGCCCTGCCCAAACGACAGTGCACTAGCGGTCCGGACGGTGGACGAGTTCTGGCAATCGATCGGCATGAATACGCGACAGATGTCCCCCGAAGAGCACGACCGGGCATTGGCGCTCACCAGTCATCTGCCGCATGCCGTTGCCGCCGCACTCTCATCCATGCTCTCCAGTGAAGTACGGGACTTTGCGGCCACTGGTTTTCGTGACACAACGCGCATTGCCTCAGGCGATCCGAGCATTTGGACCGGTATCTTCCTGCAAAACGCTGAGTCCATCACCATGCAGATTGATGTCCTGATCGAACGCCTGATCCAACTGCGAGACTTGGCGTCGCAACAGGATGCAGACGGGCTCGATGCCCTGTTGTCACAGGCCAAACACAAACGCAAACAGTTGACGGATTAAAACAGTGTCGCGTCCCTTCGTTCCCTTCGTTCCCTTCTGTAACATTCATTTTGGGACAGAAGGAAACGAAGGAAACGAAGGTCCACAATGCTCTGGGAAATTGAGATTCATCCGGCGGAGAGTCAGACGGACCGTGAGGGTTCGCGCTTAACCAAAGAGGCGTCGGACTGTGGTGCGTCGTCGATCACCACGGTGCGGGCAGCGAGATCGTATCTCGTCGAGGGTGATCTCATTGAAGATGAGGTCACAACGTCCGCCGCGACTCTGCTCGCAGATCGCGTTGTCGAACGCTGTGTCGTCCATCAACTGCCCGCAAACTCTGCTGATGACAATTCTCTCATCAACGTACTGTTCAAGCCCGGAGTGACGGACAACGTCGGAGCGACGGCGACGCGGGCACTTGAGGACTTGGGATTAAATGTCGAGCGGGTCGCCACCTGTCGCAAGTATTGGATCAATGCTGATGCGGACGAGGAAGACGTTATTCGGCTCTCCACGAAAGTGCTGGCCAACGATTCGATTGAGCGGGTGATCCGAGGATCGTTACCGCTCACATCGATCGCCGTCGGCAGTGAGTACACGTTCTCGCTGCGAACGACGCCCATCCGCGAACTGTCCGACGACGAGTTGTCTCACCTTTCGAAAGAGGGACAGCTGTATCTCAGTCTCGTCGAGATGCAGACGATCCAGAGGTACTTCGTTGATCTGGGTCGAGAGCCGACGGATATCGAGTTGGAGTCGATCGCACAGACGTGGAGCGAACACTGTTCGCACAAGACCCTTGCCGGGCGGATTGCCTATCGGGACGAGCACGGCGAACGACGCTTCGACAACATGCTTAAGGAAACGATCTTCGCTGCGACCCAGACCATCCGGAAACAGTTGGGTGACGATGACTGGTGCATCAGCGTGTTCAAGGACAACGCGGGCATCGTCACGTTTGACGAGAAACAGGACGTGTGTATCAAGGTCGAGACACACAATCATCCGTCGGCTCTCGAACCCTACGGTGGTGCAAACACGGGCATCGGCGGCGTGATTCGCGATCCGATTGGCACCGGGATGGGCGCTCGACCGGTCTGCAACACGGACGTATTCTGCTTCGCCCCGCCGGACACACCGCACGACACGCTGCCTCCGGGCGTGCTGCATCCCAAGAGTGTGATGCAAGGTGTCGTCGCCGGCGTGCGTGACTACGGCAACCGCATGGGCATCCCGACCGTTAACGGGGCCGTGTACTTCGATGAGCGTTACCTCGGCAACCCGCTCGTCTACTGCGGCAGCGTGGCCATGATCCCCCGTGGGATGAGCGAGAAACAGGTGGTCCCCGGAGACTACATTGTCGCAGTCGGCGGTCGGACCGGACGTGACGGCATTCATGGGGCGACGTTTTCCTCCGCAGAACTCACACACGAGAGCGAAGACCTCTCCGGCGGAGCAGTGCAGATTGGCAATGCCATCACCGAAAAAATGCTCCTGGATGTTATCCTCGATGCCCGAGACAAAGGGCTGTACAACGCCATCACCGACTGCGGTGCGGGCGGGTTCAGCAGTGCGGTCGGCGAGATGGGCGAGGAGACGGGTGCCGAGGTCTGGCTCGACAAAGCGCCGCTTAAGTACAGCGGTTTGACCTATACAGAGATCTGGATCAGCGAGGCTCAAGAGCGGATGGTGCTCTCGGTTCCGCCCGAATCATGGGATGAGTTTGAGGCCCTGTGTGCGTCGGAGGGGGTCGAAGCGACGATCATTGGCAAGTTCACGGATACGAAACGACTTGTCCTGCAGTACGACGGCAGCGAGGTCGGCAATGTCGACATGGCGTTCCTGCATGACGGACGTCCGCCGGTCGTGCGTGAGGCAGTGTTCGAGACAAGAGACAAGGGACAAGAGACAAGAGTCACCCCAAGCCCACGGGCAACGCCCCGTGGGTTCGGCAACGTCTTGAAATCAATCCTCTCCTCACTCAACGTCTGTTCGAAGGAGTGGATCATTCGGCAGTACGACCATGAGGTGCAGGCGGGGAGTGTCGTCAAGCCGCTTGTAGGAGTTGTGAATGACGGCCCGTCAGATGCAGCAGTCGTACGGCCCGATTTGACGTCGAACCGAGGACTCGTCATCTCCTGCGGGATGAACCCGTGCTATGGAGACCTCGATCCGTACTGGATGGCGGCCGCGGCAATTGATGAAGCGGTGCGTAACTGCGTTGCCGTCGGGGCGGACCCGTCTCGCATCGCGATTCTTGACAACTTCTGCTGGGGCAATACCGAACGTCCTGAGACGCTGGGGTCCCTCGTGAGAGCCGCACTCGGTTGTCAGGACACAGCGATCGCATTCGGCACACCGTTTGTCAGTGGAAAGGATTCGTTGAACAATGAGTTCACCTATGACGAGCGGACCATTTCAATTCCGCCGTCATTGCTTATTACGGCTCTCGGGCAAGTGGCAGACATCCGTCAGTGCGTGACGATGGACTTCAAGGAACCGGAGAATATGTTGTTCCTCGTCGGCGAGACGAAGGCCGAGTTGGGGGGAAGTCACTACCACCTGTGCACCGGCGTCGAAGATGGAGTGGTGCCGCGCGTTGACTTGGAACAGGCACCGAAGCTCTTCGACGCCGTGCACGAGGCAATCACTTCGGAGTTGGTGCGGAGTTGTCATGACCTGAGTGAAGGTGGTCTGGCGGTTGCAATTGCGGAAATGGCGTTCGCTGGGGGTTACGGGGCGGATCTCTCACTGGACAATTTCGGCAAACTGGACGACACCGTGGTGCTGTTCTCCGAGAGTTGCACACGATTCGTCGTCGAGGTGCCTCCTGCGAACGCTGATCAATTCGCCGAGTTGATCGAACTTCGGACAGGTCGCGGTGCGGTGCGATTGGGTGAAGTGACTGACAGCGACTTGTTGCGAGTGCTGTCTCTTGAAGGCAATGTGTTGATCGACGAATCGATCGGCGACCTCAAAGAGTGTTGGCAGCGTCCACTGAATTGGGAGTGAGTGCGAAACGATGAATTATGTGACGTTGCGGGAGACGGCCGAAGAGGCAGCGCGGATCGGTGGCAAGGTCCTCCTCGATTGGGCGGACAAGTTCACCGCCCGGGAGAAGAGTCCGGCGAACCTTGTGACAGAAGCAGACTTCGCCTCTGAGAAGGCCATCTTTGAATTCATCCATGCACGATACCCGGATCATCGCTTTCTGGGTGAGGAGGGATTGAACCGCAATGAGGGAAATTCCCCCTATCGCTGGATCATCGATCCACTCGACGGCACCTCGAACTATGTGCACGGGTTTCCCTATTACGCTGTCTCGATCGGCGTCGAAGAGAATGGCACAATGGTGGCGGGGGCCGTGTATGATCCGAGTCGTGACGAGATGTTCGCGGCGGCGGCGGGTGAGGGAAGCACACTCAATGAACGAGTGATTCACGTGTCGACTCAGGAGGACCTGTCAGATGCGTTGTGCATGGCGAGCCTGCCCGTGAAGGCAACGCGTGAAGACCCCGCTGTGCAGGCCTTCCTGCGCGTGCTCGAGTCTGCCCAGCACGTCCAGCGGACGGGATCGGCTGCGTTAAATTTGGCATCGGTTGCTGCCGGGCGGGTCGAGGCGTTCTGGTCAAATAGCCTGATGCCTTGGGATATGGCCGCTGGCGTGCTGCTGGTGGAAGAAGCAGGGGGACGCGTGACGAAGACGCTGGGAGACGTGTTCATCGTCGATGAACCGGACTTGCTGGTTTCGAACGGGAGCCCGCTGCACGAGCAACTAATCCGACTCTTGGGTTGATCCGAACCCGTGGAGTGATATGTCGGATGTTGTCAGAATTCAACGTCTCGGTTCAATCGAGTCCAACCGGTTGAATCGGTCCAACGAATTTTTCGCGAATCGCACGTTGAATGCAATCTGGAGAAGGAAGTGCTTCCGACGTGCGAGGACGCGGGATATGATGGAGCGTATGGGAAAGATGTCGGTATCCGTTGCTGTCTCCCCTGGGATTTAAGGACACGGGGGTTTGGTTCGTTCGACAAGAAGGTCGAACTGGCCCTCGCGGGTTTGATCAGGTTCGTCGCCGACATGTCCCTCCTGGCGGTCTTTTGAAGGCACTGCTCGACCGGCAGAAGATGACTGCCAACCGTTAACTGAAGGGTAACCGGGTGTCTCGACAAATCGGTGTGATTCTGCTGGGGCTGGCACTGATGGGTCTGGTTGGCCTTCAGACGTTCGCACATGCGCAGAACACGACCCCAATTGCGGATAGTCGAGACCAGGGTGACAGGACGACCGATCGTGAGTCTGGAGATACGATCTTTCAACAGGACGAGAATGGCATTTTTCGGAGAGTGCCATTGGAGTCACTCAAGCGTGCAACATTCCCTCCAAACGCTGCCAAAACGGAAGACGACACCGCTGAAAGCTCGGACTTCTTCTTCTCCAAACTGGCTTTGGATGGAACAGCCAATGAGGAGTGGGTCGAGCTCACGGCATCGCTGACGATCCGTGTCGTCGCAGTCGACCGTTGGGTGAACGTCCCTGTGCGGTTCGACCAGGCATCGTTGCTCGACTTCAAGCACTCAGGGCCGGGCGACATTACGGTTCCTGCAATCGGTCACAAGTCGCGTGGTTTGTCATGGCTTCTGCGAGGAGCTGGCGATCATCAATTGAAAATGATGCTTCGCGTGCCCCTGCGAAAGACACCCGCTGGTGATCTTCTACAGTTGGAACTGCCTGAAATGGTGTACTTCATTGGCGAGCTGACACTGCAATTGCCGTCAAGTTCGGTGACGATTCGCACGGAAGATAACGTTCGACTGCTTGGAACTCGCGTGGAAGGTGAGCACACCTTCCTCACCGCTGAGCTGCCAGGAGATCGCATCGATCTACACTGGAATTTCCATGAACAACAGACCGAGCCGTTGATGCAGAAACCGACCGAGATCCAGTTGCGACTGCTGGAGGAGGGAATTGAACTGACTGCCCGTCAGCAGATCCAGCTTGGAGCCAACTACTCGGACTCGCTCCGCGTGCGCTTGCCTTCGGAGAAACTCGATCTCAACTCCGAAGGCGTGCGGATCGTCGATGGCAATGGCAACGAACGTTGGATTCAGCCAACATCGACAGACCAGCCCGAGTGGGTCACCCTTCCGCTAGGTCACCTGGCGGGTAATCTGGTCCAGCTCAATTGGAATTTCAGCACGCCGATGCCTGAAGATGGCCGGGAGATTGTCATCGATGGTTTTGAAGTTGAAAAAGCTAGACGACAATTGGGAACGATCTCCGTCGAGAGTCTTGATGGGTTTCGTGTGACCCAGGTCGGGGAAGACGACATCGGAGTAGAACGAATTGACGTCGACGATTTGCCCACATCGTCAACACTGTCTTCACAAGCCTATTCGTTCACGGGGGCTCAATATCGACTCCGATTACGAGTCGAGCCGGCAGTGCCCGTTGTTTCGGTCACACCCTACTACTTTGTGAAAGTTTCACAGGATCGTGTTGAGCTGGAGGCGATCTATCAACTGAGCGTTGATGGAGGAGTCGTGCGCAGTTTGCCAGTCATCTGGTCGGACGAAGACCGTGAATCGTGGGATGTGGTCGCCTCGTCGCTGACCGGCGGCCTGCCCAGGAAGACTCGTCCGGAGAACGCGGATGCGCCGGACGAATGGGAGCTCACGTTGCCCAATGTCGTCGACAACCGCGTGGAAGTCGGTCTCTCAGCGGTGCGGTACTTCGACACCTACCCACCAGACGAGACCATTGCTTTGTCTCTGCCCATTCTCTCAGAGGCTCGCGGCCTGTCGGGTTGGGTCGTCGTATCGACGGATGATGATGTCGAGGTGACGACGCGTGCGGACGAATTCACCATCCTGACGCGTCAGTCGGACACGGCCCTCGATACCTTGAAGATTCCTGGACCGGATTGGACAAACACTCAGCCACTCACACCGTATCGTTTCTCGTCAAACCGTCCCGATGCGCCGCCCCAACTGGAATTGGATCTCACTGTCCAATCTCAAACCGTGACCACCTCGACGGTCATTGAAGTTCACGACCTCGACGACCAACCCCGTGTGTCTCAACGTCTGTCTTATGACGTTCAATTTGGTCGACTGTCACAAGTTCGTTTGAAGATTCCCCCCCTCCTGTACGACCAGCTTACCCCCGAGTTCGCTGACGTGTCGCTCAAGTTTCTTCTCGACGGAGAAGTCCCACTGACCACCGTTTGGTCGGGTTCGGAGGTGACAGTCGCGTTGCCGACACCGCGGTTGGGAAAGTTTGACATAGTCGTCGACGACTATTCCTCCAACCGCGATCAGGAAATATTCCCGGCGACATTTGACGTTCCGATCATCAGCAGCTTGGATCAACTCTTCTCGTCAGTGCGACTGATTGTCCCCGATCAACCGACGCTTTCTATCAACGTCGATGACGAGGATTGGACAAGGATTACCACCGTCGCCGATGGGATGCAGTGGATCACAGGTCAGCCCGTCGAAGACGTGTCAATCGCTTTGGACCGGTCACTCGAACAGAGTCCACAGAGGCTCAAAATCGACACAGCATTCCTCCAAACAGTGATCGATGATGCGGGGCACCGTGTGACCCATGCAAAGTATGTCATCCAAGATTCAATTGACGAGTTAGTCCTCAAACTCCCTGCCAACGCAGCGAACCCAAGTTTCAAATGGAACGGCAAAGCGTTGGATGACAGCAACGTGACCCGCCCCTCCGGTGACCAGCAATTTCGTGTGGAGCGGCCACCGAATCCGTTGTCTCTCCCCCAACGATCATCCCCGCAGATTGTCAGTCTCAGCTATCAAAGTCCTGTGGCGTCCGTCCACTGGTCGGAAGCTCAGACGGTTTCGTTTCCTGTTTTTGCACCAGGTGTCTGGATTGAGCAGATGTGGTGGGAACTCAAACTGCCCCCAGCACAACATCTGTTTGTCCCCCCATCGTCAATGACGCCTCAGTTCCAGTGGGAGCGAGAAGGGATCTTCTGGGAACGCCAGCCCGTCGCCAACTACGACGAATTTCGGGATTCAATTCTGGGAACAGATGCCACTGATCAAGCAGCATCCACGAACTCAGGCAGCGACTATCCGTTTGTGACCCTCGGCTCACCGACGGAAGTGCGATTTCGCACGATGAGTAAGTCGGGAATCGTGTTTCTGGGTGCTGGTTTGACACTGATTGCCAGTTTCCTCCTGTTGAAGGTGCCTGCCGCGAGGCATCCTTTGATCTGGCTGGCCGTGGGCTTTGCTGTGATGGTCTCGTCACTCTGGTATCTCGAACCGATGCTCTTGCTTCTGCAGCCAGCCGCCTATGGTCTGCTTCTACCGATTTGTGCAGCCATACTGGAGTACATCGCGAACGGTCGCCGCTTGCCGATACGAAGATCGATCCCAGATTCGACCTATCGGGAGGTGGGATCTCCAAGTGATAGCGGGTTCTCAGGAACGAGTGACCCGCCTGTCACGTCCACCCTCGTGCGGCCGACGGCAATGTCAAATTCTGGAACCGACGCATGAACGTGCTGCGAAAATCCGCATCGACCGAAACCAACCGACGTGTCGGCCTTTCCAGGCGAGCCATTCGGGTGACAGTCACATTCCTGAGTGCAATCACGCTCTGGGTCAGTTGTCATCCTGCCAACCTGAATGCCGCAGAGAACACTTCCGGGCGCATTCGCCGCGCCTTTGTCCCTGCAGACAAGCCCGAAGTCTGGCCCGATGGTCAGTGGAAGGCCGTTCCCATCGATCAGTTTCGGCTGATGCTCAAGGACTTGAGTGTCGATGAACCAACACCGCCTCAGGCTCTGCTCAAGCGCGTTTCCTACTCAGCGACTTGGTCGGAAGCCTCCTTCATCAAGGGTCAATTGACTGCCGAGGCCGGTTTGCGTGGATTCGAAACCAAGTACCTCTCACTGGGACAGCCCACTCTTTCACTGACAGACTTATCCTGGGAAGACCGTCCCGCCGTGTGCGGAACGAATCTTGATGGTCATTCTCTGTTGCGTATCGAATCCGATGGCAGCCAGCTCTCCGGTCGTTGGTCTTTGCGAGGCCGCGAAGTCCTCGGCGACATCGAATTCAATGCTGTGCTTCCACCGTCTGTCATCTCCCGTTTCGAATTGCGGCTGCCCTCCGCAAAGAACTTGCGAGTCAACACGGGGCTCGTCGCGGTCGCACTCGCAGATTCCGTCCCGGGATGGCGACGTTGGGTACTAGATTTGGGGAATGAGTCTCGACTTCATTTCGTGATCACTGACGAGCCACAGGAAACAGCTTCTCCACAGCTCGTTGCTCAGCGGACATCGCGGTACCGCTTGCTGCCAGATGGTCTCCGATTCCGCACAAACTTTGTGATCAACAATGTCGGCGGGTCTGTCGACGAATTGATCTTCGCCGTTCCCCCAGAGATGCCGGTCTCTTCTGCCGTATTGGGGAACGATGTCGACTTGCCCTTTCGAATTGTGACCGAAGAAGGAGGCAGCCGAGTCGTCGTTCCACTCAAGTCGATCACACTGAATTCCCGCGCGAGTATCACTTTGCAAGGGACGATGCCCCTGTCCCCTGATAAGAGATGGACGCTGCCGCGGATTTCTCTGCTGCAGGCCCATCTACTCGAGTCACGGATGTCGATCAATGTTCATCGCCCGCTCGAGATCTCGGAATTTTCACTGACGGACTGCAGGCTCATCTCATCTATGATGAACCGGAACCAAACGGATTCGCTGGAACTGGAAGATTGGTCAGACATGTCTGAGTTGTCGATCAGTCTGGACACTCCGCAAGTCGAGGTCGTCTCAGACGTGTTGACAACCATCTCGGGCGATTTGTCTCAGTCGACGATGCGAACTCTGCTCATGCTAACGACTCGCACGGGCTCCGTGTACAAGTTGCCATGTCTGGTTCCACCGGGTTGGAAAGTCACTCGCGCGACGTCTGTCCCCTGGAGGAGACCGAATATCGTTGCACAATGGAGCACGACCTCCACCGACAACAATGGGTCTCTATTGGATCTCGAGTTTCGCGATGCATTGACTCCCGAACAGACAGTGATCGTTGAAGTCTGGGCACGTCGTGTTGCCGATCCCATGTCGACATCGATAGCAATGCCCATCCTCCGACCGGCTGATTCAATTCCGCGATCGATCGCGATTGCCTTTGGCCCGGTCTCCGGGCAGCGTGTCTCGCTTCCCGAGAGTTCGCCATACCAGGAGCGAACATTGGCGGAGGCAACGGCAGTCTGGGCCAACGATCTCGAGGGAACGCAGTGGCTCGTCGACTCCGATGCACTTGCGGGGCAGCCCACGATCCTCTTTGCCGATGCTCCCACTGATTCTGACCGTTTGCTCGTCTCACCCGGTCCTGAGACGGACACTTCGATGACGATTGACGGAGGAACGTTGACTCCGGCCCTCGTGGCAAACACTCCGACGTCCACTCGTGGCCCCATCGCGAACGAGAAATCGTCGAATTCGGGGGGAAAGATCATGGCCAATGTCACAGTGGAGACAACTGTGCCAAAGGCTGAAGGACAACAGTGTGTGCATATTGTCCACTACGCTCTCCCGGTATCGGCAGCTGGGACGGAGTTAAATTTCCAACTGTCTGAGCCCGCGACTTTCATCGCAGCAAGGTGCAGCGGAGAGAACGAAATAACTCGACTTAGCAATCACGAGGCACAGATTCGGTTGCCGATCACTGGGGATCACTTTGACGTCGAACTCGAGTACCGGACCCCTTTTTCTCAGTCCATGCTCTCTGGGACCGCGACGATTCTTTTGCCGCAAACGGACGTCGTCACGACTGATCTGTGCTGGCGATTGTTAATGCCGCCAACGTTTCGCCTCGACCCCATGACAACGGGCACATCATTTGAACAATCCGCAGTGACTTGGACGCAGCGGCTCATTGGCCCTCTCGGCAGAGTCGCCACTCGTGCTACCGGATGGCCATCCCACCGGAATGATCAACGCGAGATTCTGATATCAGAGTCCACAGTCACAGATACACAGAGCGCAACGGCTCCACGCAACCGTTCGCTCGCGGTGGCTGCGAGAGAGCACACACGAACGGTTCCCTTCTCTGCACGCATTCTCCGACTGGAGATCTGGAAAGAAGATGTCTCACTTCGAGTCGGGTGGTTGTTGATCGTTGCATCTTGCATGACGATTGGATTCATTCGACGGTTGAACCCACCGCATTGTGCGCTGATCATTTCACTGTGCACGGTGACAGCCGGCCTCTTAACCGTGTTGGTTCCCGACTCAATTGCCATTCCCTGTGGCGGCCTATTCTTGGGGGTGCTGAGCGGAGTGCTGCTTCCGCAGCGACTCTGGAGTCGAAGTTGGGTCGGCGAGAATACTCCCACTGGGTCAACTCGTCGCGCTCCCGTCCTGATGGGAACCGCCACGTCGCTCGTAATCGTCGCTGGCGGGCTCGCCTCTGTCGGATATGCTCAGAAAGAGCGCCCGATCACGCCCACTTCCCCAGAAACTGACGTGGCAGCGAACGCTCAGGGTGACGCATCACAATTTGATGTTCTGATACCGATCACATCTCAGCAACCGACGTTGGACGAGACGCCGGTGGCCTACGTCAGCCCCGAGATACTTGAGCGGTGGCAGTTGTTTCGCCAGTCGCAGTCAATGTCACCGGCATATCTCCTGCGTGATGCAGAATACGCGATCACCATTGATCAACGCCCTTTCTTTCGCATGTCTGCTGTTTTCGATGTTGTTTTATTGGATCCCTCGACACTGCAGATTCGTTTGCCATTGGCCGGAATCGCAATTGATGGGGAGGACGCGTGCTCCGTCAATGGCCAGATTGCGACTGTCATTCCCTTGAGGACCGGTCGAGGTGTTTCCGTCGACCTTACCTCGGCGCGTCCTGTCCCACTCCCGTCAAGCGAAGCGGATGATACACCGAACGATTCCGCGCAAGACCATGCAGATAACCTCGCGAATACCCTTCGCATCGTGATTCAGTGCCGCTTACGATCGCCGAAAATCGCCAACTCGCAGCAGGTCAATGTCACGATCCCTGAATTGCTCTCAGCAACAGCGCTGTTAAAGCATACGGATTTCAATGCCGAAAATATCGATACCTACCGGTTCGGTTCACAGATTCTTGACCGTGACAATCATCTGACGACGGCTGAATTAGGCCCCGTTCGCACCCTCAAGATCGATTGGCCGAAAGGCGGGACTGCTTCGAAATCAAAGGCCTTCGTCCCAGATTTGGCGATGACTTCAGTGATTGTCCATCCCCTAAACTTGCGATTAAAGTCCCGTTTGAAATTCCTCACGAATACCTCGTCGGGGGGGCCAGTCGATACCAGTATCGAATTCAACTTGCCGTCCAATGCACAAGTTAATGATGTCCAGGGACTTGGCCTAGAAAGTTGGGACGTCAGACACCTTGGGACGGAACCTGTCACGATCCGACTGACGTTCTTATCCCCTCTCCCTAACGACTCGGTGGTCGTGGAAGTCGCATATCTCCTGCCCGGAGTGATGTCAGCGGGCAAGATCACAATTCCGGCATTTCAGTTCTTGCCGGGCCAACCGACGGGTGACTTCCCGGTGCACTCGCTGGCGTTGACCGCGGCAGCAGGATTTCACATCGAACATCACCCGGCCCTTTCCCCAAGCAATCAGGTCATGCGATTGCCGATTGACCAGTTTAAGCAGGAATGGGCTGAGGAGGAGGACCTCAGCCCAGATCTCGCATACTCCCTCACAACCTCACAGCCGCTGGGCATCACGACGATGTCCATTTCACCCGAGCGACGAGCAGCCATCAATGAACGCATGACGATCGACGGATCGACGTTGCAATGGCAGGCGGACGTTGAATTCACTTCGCAGGCCGCAGCGGTTGCCCTGCATCGCGTTGACGTTGACCCAAATATCCAGGTGACGGGTGTCTCTGTCACGCAAGATGGTGCCGAACGGCTGATTCGATGGACAAGAACATCTGAGCAGCAGTTAACGTTGTTGCTTTCGAACGAGATGACCGGAACCCAACAGGTTCATCTCTCGGGGCATCTTCCCTTCGAGGAGGGGCACATAATGAGTCTGCCCCATTTTTCTGTTCCAAATGCCATTGTCAGTCAGCATTCTCTGACCCTTCTGAGTCGGCCCGATTGGACAGTCGAATCATTCGACGGCCATGAGCAGCCAATGCCATTGGTCGAAAGTCAAGCAGCGTCAAACGGAGAGCCGGTACTGCAGCAGGAGCGCACGTTCGACCGACTTTCGGAAGTTGCACCGAAGAGTATTCGCATCGAAGAAGCCGTGTCAGAGTTTTCATTCGAAAGAGTCGTCATCGTCGACAATGTCGGAGAGAATCAATGGCAAGTGACCACTCAACTCCTCCTCCCTAAAGACGAACCGCTCCCGCAGCAGATTGAAATGATCATGCCGAGAGAATTCGCGGGCACCGCAGGACGGACGACTTCGATTCCGCCCGCTCAACAATCAACACGCAGCGATGGTCGTCTTGTCCTCTCTCTCCCGACCACGACGCCTGACTTCGTACCGCGCCGCATCGAAATCACCTCGACCATCCCTGCCCACCAAAATTCAGCTTGGCGAATCCCACAGATTGAACTTCCCCACGGCCAGTCGAGCGAGGAATGGCTCATTCTCACGTCTGCGCTGCCGTATGACTACGAACATCCAGGCGAAAGCTCGGTTGACTCCGTTCAACTCAGTGATCGGTTCCTTCTGCCCGAGGAAGCTGACGGTACGCCCTCACGAGTCTTTCGTTCAAATCGTAACGATTGGACACTCTCTCCGCGCAATCTTACCGGTGCTGGGGGTCTCGTCAGTCGATTGGACACTGTCATCTGGAAAGCCGACTCGGGGCAGTTCTCGGGCGTGACTTCGGCACGGATTTCGGTCAGACTTTTGAATGAACTGACGATCCCACTTCCTCCCAACCTGAGTGTCGCACAGGTCGAATGGAAGGGCGGGATCGTCACGACCCAGAGTGACGGCAGTGCAGAGGTGCTGGTCGTCCCCACCGGCGCGAGCACTTTGGAGCAAGACAAGTCGCCCCTGCTCACACTGTGGTGGACCCTGCCCAGAGATGGAATTGGCATGCGGCACGACATTCCAATCTTGCGACCGCAGGAAGTGCCCATCATCACCCAGAACATTGCCTTTTTTGGCTCCGCCCAAGCACGGTACGAAGTCACCGACGAGTTGTTCCCGTTGGCGAACGATTCAGCCATCGGTGAGACCAACAAAACGCTGCCAAAACTCAGTCCCATCGCACTGGCATTGCAGGCCGCTGGCTATTCCACAGACCCTCTGACCGGCGCCGACGATACAATTTTCGTGGGCAGGTTCGATGACGGAAACACTCAGCAGTCAGATGTCCCCTTGACGATTTGGGAACTGAATCGGCAGTTGCGGCGAAGCTTATTAGTCGTCCTGATCGCATTCCTGTTGCTCCTCGTTGCATGGAAGACGCGACTCCATTTGTCACTGCTGCATCAACTGACGAATATCAATCGATCTTTGTTCGCAGGGCCAACTCTGTTAGCTGCGCTCTTGTGGGCATCGGGCCCCATCCTGTTGGGTTTCTGGTTGACCCTGCTGTGTAGCATCGCATGGGGGTTTGCCATCTGGAAATCACATGACAGCTCAACGACGTTTGAATACACCGCGACCACGTCAAGCTGAAATTGCTCACCGACCGACCGTCGATATCACAATCGTTAGCAATCCCACTGCAAGACAGTACCAGGCGAATGTGTGCAGCTTGCGGGCAGCGACCACTTTCAACAGGCCTTGAAGGGCCATCACTCCGACCACGAAGGCCACTATTGCCCCCGTGGCATGGACTGCCCAAGGTTCACTTGCAAGATCACTCTCTCTGAACATCGACGCGGTTTCCAACACCGCGGCCCCCAAAATCGCTGGGATTGCGATGAGAAACGAGAACTTGGCAGCTGCCTCCCGATTCAACCCGCTCAACAGTCCACCGACGATCGTCACACCAGATCGTGAGATGCCGGGGATCGGTGCGACTGCTTGAAACAGACCGACGATCATTGCTTGACGAAGACTGATCTCACCCAATTCAGTCGTTCCTCGATCAAACCACTGCGTCACCCAAAGCACGCACGCAGTGCAGCACAAGGCGATCCCCGCGGCCAATGGTGAAGCGAACGCCTGCTCGAGTTGGTTTTTCATGAGCAGGCCCACACACACGATCGGCAGCGTTGCGACCACAATCGCCAGCATCACTCGCGGTTGAGAGATCACCCAGAGCAGTTCATCCCTGAACACGACGAGAATGGACAGCAGCGTGCCCACATGCACGGCGATCTCAAACGCCATGTTGTCTGAATGTAGATTCAGCAGTGCCTCGACCAGCACCAGGTGTCCGGACGAGCTGATCGGCAGGAATTCGGCAACCCCCTGCACAATTCCAAGAACGATCGCCTGCCAGTATTCCATGATCGATCATCGTGCACGGTGAGTTCTCGGTCGGTCGGCAACGATTGCCACTCGCTGTAGACAGCTTATCAGCCGTCCGGAGGCGATCACGCGGAGATCGGAATTGATTTCGCACTCGACCAGAACACGTTGCCGATCGTAACGACCGGACGACGTGACGCGGGCGAATCCGTCCAATCGGCATATGTGGAATCGGCGTGGTGCCGGCTCAATCCCCAGCTAATTCCACAAACTGATTGACGCGTTCCTCGACGACATCCAGACTTCGTTGCCAGAAGGCAGGTTCAGAGAGATCGTAGCCAAATGCCTCAGACACAGCCGCCTCCGCCTCATGGCTGCCGGTCGCGATCAAAAACTGCCGGACTTTCTCAGGGAAGTCGTCCAATTCATCTCCCAACCGGTAGATGCCCAGCGAGAGCAGATACCCAAACGTGTAAGGGAAGTTGTAGAACGGCCAACCGGCGATGTAGAAGTGGAGTTTCGAGACCCAGAACTCCGGGTACCAGCCGTCGTCATCGAGGGCATCACAGTACGCCTCCTGCTGTGCCTCATGCATCAACTCAGAGAGTCGTGCCGCACTCAGTTCTCTGTCCACACGCTCCTGATGGTATCGATCTTCAAACAGAAACCTCGCATGGATATTCATCAGGAACGCCACCGCGTCACTGAGCATCCGGTCGAGCATCGACAGTCGCTGGGCATCCGTGGCCACGGATAATTGCTGGTCCCCCAGAATGGCTTCTGCGAACGTCGATGCCGTCTCCGCGAGATTCATCGGATAGTCCTGCAGTAACAGGGGTTGATCCCGCAAAACGTGTGAGTGATACGCATGACCCAGTTCATGGGCCAGTGTCGACATGCTGTCTTCAGAGTGCGTGAAAGTCATGAAGATGCGGGACTGCTGACGTGTGGGAAATCCGGTGCAGAAGCCCCCCTGTCGCTTGCCGGATCGGTCCTCTGCTTCGATCCACCGGTCGGCCATCACACGCTGGGCGAACTCACCCCATTCGGGAGCAAACTCCGCGAACGTCCGCGTCACGATGCCGCACGCCTCGTCGTACTCCAACCGCGCTGCTCCGCTCGGCTCGCTCGACGGCAACGGAGCCGTGACGTCATACCAACTCAGCCGAGCCAGACCCAGCAGCTTGGCTTTGGTATCGAGGTACTTCTTGAGCATCGGTTTGCGTTCGGTGATCGTCGACCACATGGTGTCGAGCGTCTCACGCTTCATGTGATTCAGCCGCAGCGGCAGATCGAGATGATCCTGCACACCGAGCCGCGCGTACTTCGTCAGACGACTGCCCGAGATGTGATTGAGCGCGTCCGCACACGAATCGGCAATGCTCGCCCATGCCTTTTGTGCAGCGAAGAAGTTGTTCTCCCTCACCGATCGCTCAGGCGAGTCAAGGGACACCTGTCCGGGCGACTTGCAGACAACTTCGCCCTTCTCCATCACCTCGATCCGCAACTCTCCCGACAGACGATCATACAACCGACTCCAGGCGCGCAGTCCATCCACATCCAACTCTGCTGCCAGGAGTTCTTCAGACTTCGGTAGCCTGAACGCAGCGTTCCGCTGACACTCCCGCAGGTAGAAGCCAATCTCAGCCAGTCGGTCATCAGCCCCCAAAAATGCATTCATCGCTCTGTCATCGACATCACGGAAGGGAAACTCGATGTTGGTCGAAACTTGCTCGATCAGGGGCCTGAGTGCAGCTAATACTCCCTCCAACCGTTGAAACTCCTTATTCCCAGCATCACTCGCGGCGTGACATCCCACGAACGCATGCAAGTCCTCGGTCCGAGCAAATACGTCCGCACACCGCTCGAGGAATGCGGCCCATCGAGCCGGAGCATCCCCTTCGACCGAAATCGCGGGCAGTTTTTCGGAGTCGTCAGCCAGTTGCTGCAGGTCAGATTCGTACTCAGTCAGCAGACGGCCAAACTCATCTGACTCCGGATGAGGGTAGAGGGAATCCAACTCCCATGTGAGGTCATACTCAGTCGACGTTGACATACCGGACACACTCTCTCAAAACACAGACAGGGACAACCGCTGACAGTTTAGTGGAGTCGCGTCCCTGCTTCGATCCCCTTGTTGGTCTTCGCCGGAACGGATGCCAGATGACGTTCGATCGCCCCACGATCCTGATGTGCCCTCCCGACTTCTACGGGATCGAGTATGAGATCAACCCTTGGATGAGTCGCAGCCGGGAAAGCGACCCAGACTTGGCACGTCAGCAATGGCACGCTCTCTACGTCCTATTGCTCTCGCTCAATGCCGACGTACGATTGATGACTCCGGTCAAAGGGCTGCCGGATCTCGTGTTCACAGCCAATGCAGCATTGATCCATGAGTCGACCGCTTACCTCTCGCGATTCCGACACCCCGCGCGACAGGGAGAAACGCCGCTCAATGAGGAATGGTTGACGACTCAGGGCTTCGACTGCGTGACGCTTCCGGAAGGCATGGACTTCGAGGGGGCAGGGGATGCATTATTTGTGAAGGACACGCTATTCGCCGGTTATCTGATCCGTAGTGACGCTGCCGCGATGCAATGGGTCGCGGGTGAGATCGGCTGTCGCGTCATCCCACTGCAACTGGTCGATGAACGCTACTATCACCTCGACACGTGCTTCTGCCCGTTGAGTGAAACGGACGCGATCATCTACCCGCCGGCGTTTGATGAATACGGGCAGAAGGCACTGGAGGCTCACATCGAGAGTGCGCTCATTGTCCAAGACGACGAGGCGGCAAGATTTGCCTGCAACGCCGTCGTGCTTGGTGAGCATGTCGTGCTGAACACGGGCTGCCCGCAACTCGAATCCGACCTGCGTGATCGTGGATACGAACCGCACGCAACTCCGCTTGATGAGTTCATCAAAGCCGGCGGCAGTGCGAAGTGTTTGACCCTGCGTCTCGATGGTGAGGACTCTGCCACATGGCGAGCGGGGTGACGTGAGTCTCCCGATTGACACGTGATGGCCATTGAACGTTTTCTGGTCGTGCTAAGCCGCAAGCGAGGGTCGTGTGAGGTCGATGTTGCTGAAAGGCCACGTGTTGCGTTTCGGCATCATGGCGCAAGTGCTGAGCGACAGACGGTTTACCCGTCACAACGTCGGTGACGTCCAAGACGCGTTGAGGACTGGCAACACCGCGTGTTGCGGAACGTTGACAGGTGGGGGAACAAAGCCGCCCTTGCCAACTCCGTGTTACCCGTGGTGCTGTCACGGGTTACGTGTCGCCAAGATTCTGTGGTGTCAAGTTTTCTGAACACCGCTCGGCATTTGGCATTCAGTCTGCTTTACAGATGATCCATCAAGACAACGACAACTTCACCCACACCACACGAGGAACATCATGACTCAGCTCTTCACCCAACTGCATGACGACGAAGCCGGTTTCATCATCTCCGCAGAGCTTGTGCTGGTCGCGACCATCTGCGTGCTCGGCATGATCGTCGGCCTGGCCGAGTTGGCCCTGAACATCAACCACGAACTCGAAGACGTCGGTGCTGCCATGCAGTGCCTGCAGCAGTCTTACTACGTTGAAGGCTTTGAAGGCCACCACGGCTGGCAGGGCGGCAGCGGCTTCGACGACGAGTTGGAGTTCTGTGCCGGCCAGGGCGACATCTGGTAAGCCCGAGCGTCACCCCGCATTTTTTCGATCCCCGCTTCCCTCGTTCGACCCCAACTACTCCCGGCGTGACTCCCCCTCACGCCTCGCCCCTCCCTCTCAACCGAAGTCAGCATCACGTGGGGTTGCTGTCTTGCTCAGGCCCTCGCCGCATCACGGCGAGGGCCTTTTTGCGTTGAGACCCAGTCGCATAGCTCTGGGGAGCACGACCTTTGCCTGCCAGATTGTCGATGCGATGAGAGGGTGAGGCTCCAGCTAAGGTGTGAGACTGATCATGGGATCAAGGCAGGCATCGGAGCGTCAAAGATCAACTCCCTCATGAGATCATGCTCTTGGAGGATCGAGTCTTGTCGCGACGCTGATCGGTTGGAGCCTCACCCTCCCAGTCACTGATCAGCTGTTCGTTCCACGACACCGGGCCATGATCATGAACTGATCCGGAGAACATGCCGCTCCGAGGTGGCCAGCAGAAAAGCCCGGTGCCGGTCACAGGACAGGCACCGGGCTTGGTCTTTACGAACCACAATTGATTCAAACTCCGACGAGTTCTGACTCTTCTATGGGAGCGTCCGTCGTCGTCTCCAGATTCGTTCCCCTAACCTGGATCACTTCGTCCAGTGCGTGCAGAACGGCTGGATGGTAATCGGCCTCGTGATCGCTTTCCAAGTCCTCCAAAACGTCTTTCGTTGAGGGAACCGTACTCCCATACACGTTGTGTGTCAGTTGATCGTAGGCACGGACCGTGCGAATAATGCGAGCACCAAAGGGAACCTTGTCACCCTGCATCTTGGAGGGCTCATCGGTTTGGGTGAGCAACAACGGGAAGGCACCGGTGAGCACCGAACCCAGCGATTCGACCAGTTCTGTGCCGTGGAAGGTGTGTGGTGCGTTGTCGTAGTCTTCCAGTTCGCCGACGGCCTTTTTGATGACACGGGCGGTGATTTCGAGGTTCTCCATATCCATTAATAGTGCAGCCACGCGAATGTCATCGATTTCCCGTTCCGAGAGGCGCATCTTCTTAGCGACCGCTTCGCTCAATGCCGAGATCCGCAGGGCTCTCGACTGAAGTTTCGGGTTGGCATTCTGCAGATAGCGGGCGAGAACTTCAACCACGCCGACATGAGCTTCACGAGCTTCGAGGGCCTTCGCGGTGCGGTCGTCGCACAGGGTCCCCACGAGAAGAGAAGTCAGCCCGAGAATGGATCCCCAGACGGTGATCGACAGCCCCACGATGACCGGTGAGGGTAACGCAGTGAAGCCCTGCATGTTGGTCACAATGACAATCGACGCGCCCACCACGCTCAGCAGGGCAAGGACTCCTGCCCGATAGCGGCCAAGGAAAAATCCGGCCAGCACCACGGGCAGGTAGAACAAGTTGAGCACGATCATCTTGTGCCCGACCGTCTGGTACAGCACACAGGTGATGGTGGCGGTAATCAAGACGAGAAAGATTTCGACCAAACGCTGGTTCTTGTCATTCAGTTTCATGAACTTGACCTCTGTCAAAGGTTGGTCGGGAGAGGAGTTGTACGGTTGTGGGCTGGTCTAATCCACAGCGGAGTCAGTGAGAGCCGGTGTCCGTCGATCGGCTCCGTTTGTTTCGCCGCGATCACTTGCGGACTTCAATGCGGTGGTCGCCTGCTCTATGGTCTCAGTGAGGAGCAATTCTTGCTCGCTGGTCAGTTTGTCGGTTTCGAGTCGAGTGATCTCTTCATCGACGGCTTGTGTGGGCGATACAAACTCAGCAAACGGCTCGGCAAACTTCCTGCTGATCTCTCGGAATTGCTCGTGAACCGACAAGAATATCTCGATCAGTTGCGGATCAAACTGCTTCCCCGATTCTGCTTGAATGATTTCGACACACTTTTCGTGTGGGTATGGTTCTTTATAAACGCGACGCGATGCTAATGCGTCGTAGACGTCTGCAATCGAGACGATCCGTGCCGACAGCGGAATCTCCTGCTCGACCAGTCCGACGGGATATCCATCGCCATCCCAGCGCTCGTGGTGGCAGAAGGCAATCTCGCGAGCCATCTCCAGGAAGTTTGAATTGCCCAGACGCTGTTCAATCTGGCGGATGCACTCGCCGCCAAGCGTCGTGTGAATCTGCATGCGGAAGCGTTCATCGTCGTCAAGCCGAGCGGGCTTCAAGAGCACCGCGTCTTCAACGCCGACCTTGCCAATGTCATGTAATGCCGAACTGATTCCAATCGTTCTCACGAACGATGGTGTCACAGTTTTTCGGTATTTTGAGTGACGGCGAATCGCCGATGCTAAACGCGTGGCATACATCGCGATCCGTTCAAGGTGGTGGCCCGTGTCCGGATCGCGTGACTCGGCCAGTTTGGCGAGTCCAAAGATGACCGCGTCGCGTGTTCGCACGAGTTCTTTTGCGCGAAGCAAATTCTCCTCATGAGACTCCATCTCCCGCTGTTCGTGTTCGACGTTCATCCGCGTGAGCACCAGGTAGGCCACGATCGACTGCAGTCCGCAGATCCAAACAAAACCCAACAATCGGCTGCCCGTCATCGCTCCCAGCAAGCTTTCAGCCGTCAGTGCACCGTCCGACCCTTGTGCCGCTGTGCCTCCGACTTCACCACTGACGGGAGCGACGTCTTGTGTCGTCTGCCATTTTGCAGACGCGATCATGAATTGGTCCTGCATCCAAAGACCAAACACCAGGCAAACCGCCTGAGCAGCGATCATCAGCACGACAACGCGAATGTTGCGCGGGAGAGATGGCCAAGTCATGATGGAGGATACTCGACTGATTTCCGCCAAGAGATTTGTTTGAAGAGAGACACCGAGTTGCGAATGCGTTCGGAGCCACTCGATCATCCGGCGTTACGTGATAATGATTGGACCGCACCGACACACGCTGACATGTGTCGCATGGCACGTCGTCCGTTCATCTGCAGGCACTCTTAAGACGAGTGCCGTGAATGTGGGTGCATGCCTCACAACCCTAGGTCGCACACTGCCTGTGCGCCTCATTCCGCGTTGCATTTCGGCAATCTGTCAACGACTTGTGACGGTCGTAGCGATCAATCTGACAAAGATCGCTTCGTTTTGCTGCAAGACCGGTGAATCCCTGATTGGCACACAAGTCGAGGCTTGCAGTTCCGGCCGATTCTACCGGACATTCTCCGCTTTCCCTCCGCTGGATGGGTGCCTATTATTCCGCCTCACAACATTCCCTCTGACTGCGATGACACCTGAACCCTTACTTCCCGACCAGACCGAACTCCGCAGGCCTTCACGAGGCATCCGCTGGGAGGACTCGCGTTTTTGGGTCATCCATCGTCGCCGGGAGTACGGACCCTTCGACTACGAATGGAGTCACGACCTCCGAGGTCTGACGTTGCTCTATCGCGGCAGCAAGTTCGGTGAGATTTGCAATGGGCAGGAACTGTTCGCAGACCTCAAGGAGTTTCGCCTCCCGTTACTCGTGTCGGAGGTCGCTGCAGTCGCCATTGGCTGTATCAGCTACGCCGTACTCCATGGGCTCTCTCTTGCCGAACGAAAGCGGTTGATTTCGTTCCGACTGACGCAACACGGATACAGCGAATTCGTGCAGACGTCTCATTCGTGACGACTCCCCATCTTGGACAGCCGCTGCCATCGAGAGATGCACTCTTGCTTGATGGCGCAACAAATCCTCTAGGGTGACAGCTGGCTTTCGCCTGCCAGACAACTGTTTTTACCGCCAGGCATTGCACCGTAATACATTACTAAAAAAGAGCTTACGACTCGGTAGCCACCTCGTTGTCAACGACGCACGCGGGTTGGCACCGTCCTTGCAGAGTCTGTCTAGGTCGATATGCCCAGTTTGTGATAACGTTCCGCCCTTCGCAGGGCGGGCTAAGGCCCTTGACCTTGCTTGGTAGACACGGATTCTCCTGAGCGAAGACGTGCAACTGCCAGACAGGTCGATTGGGCCACATTCTCTCAAAGGAGTTGAGGGATGGCCAAGCGAGACTGCCAGGGATGGCATGCAAGCTTAATGTGTCGGATTGCGACGGTAGGATTCCTCTTCTGCCTGGGACCGCCCGGTCTCCAAGCCGATGAACCACCAGATCGTGGCAGCGGTTCGCCCCCTCCCCCGCCGACCGTCCATCGCAAGACCGCTCCTTCCTCGAACGGAGAATTGACAAGCGGCGATCTCCCACCCGACCTGTCCCAACTCTCCGCGCAGCGGACTGCTCTCAACCCCCTCCTGGTCCGCGACCGCAGACACCGCTTGCTTCTCACCCGCGGGACGATGGCCCTTCGAGACGGACGCTCACTTGACGGAATCTCTTATCTTCAAGCCCTGCTCGATACTGCGCAGGACGCCTTCTTCTGGACCGACGACGGTCTGCAACCGCGCGGAGCCCGGACTGATGTGATTCGCAGGGTCCAATCGTCACCCGACAGCGTGCGACGAGACTACGAACGACTCCACGGTGCAGTGGCACGCGATCTACTGATGCGTTACAGCGAGTCGCGTGATGCACGAATCCTTGTCGAATTGATTCGACGCTTCGGTCACACGGAGGCAGCCCGCGAAGCTGCGATTCAGCAATTGTTCCTTTCGCATGACACGGGTCGCGAAATGCAATCTCATGAATGGGCGAGGTTCCTTAAAGCAGACCCGTTCCATTGGAATCGTCTCCCCTCTCCGGTCAGGACAATCGTTGCCCAACACTTGTCGGACAGAGCCTCTCAGGATGTGTCGCTTGTTCAATGGCATCAGCGCGACAATTCTCAGGTCACTCACTTTGTGAGTCATCGGCCACACAATGAGATCTCTGACGAAACACTCACCCCCTACCCGATCCCACTCTGGACGGCCCGCCTCGACGCTAATCTGTCTCCTGCGGCGATCGAACTGAAGAACGGCACGTCGGACGTCCTTGACAACGCGGGGGCCGACGTTGCTCAGATCATTCGCGACTCCTATGACGCTTGGCTCACTCACCGCACGGACTACAACCTGCCGATCGCATCGGTCAACGAAGCCATCGTGGCAGACGATGTGCTGATCGTTCGTGATTTCACACATGTCCGGGCAGTGAGCCTCCCGACCGGCCGCGAGCAGTGGAAATTTGCGTGTGAGTCCTCGTTGGCAGCCGTCGCTGGCCGTTCGATCGAGCAACCCGGCCGCGGACATCAAGGAGGCGTCCTCGACTTTCATGCACATTTCTCAGGTAACTCGGTGTTGGGTCGACTGGCCACCGACGGACGCCGCGTGTTTGTGCTCGACAAGTGCACACTACGGTCTCAGGGTCCCGATCAACTCGTCGCTCTTCCAGTGAAGCGTCATTCGCCAAAGGGTCCGACAACAACGGACGAAGAACATCTGGTCGCCCCCCTGTGGACGCGGGGCACTCTCTCGGGCGTTGAACAGGACGAGTTGGCAAAGCATACGTTTCTCGGATGTCCGCTTTGCGTCGATGACCGTCTCTACGTGCTGGCCGAATTCGAACAACAGATCAGCCTGTTCACCCTGGAGGCCGCAACCGGACGAACAATCTGGAAACAAGGAATCGCTCTGGTTGAGAAGCCGGTCGCTGACGATTCGCTGCGACAGCGAACCGCTTGCACGCCGCTGTATCATAACGGCCTCATCTGCTGCCCGACCGAAGTCGGGATCGTCGTGGGAGTGGAAGCACTCACCGGACGTCTCGAGTGGGTCTACGACCATATGGATGAGGAACAGCGCCACAACTCGGGTCGGTGGGCCTTCAGCAACGGACGGCATGCGGACCGATCACTTCTGCCGAATCACACTTACTTGCACCACGGTCGTCTCTTGTACCTCCCCTCACGATCTCGAGATGTTCATTGCCTTAATGCGGAGACAGGTCAAGTTGTCTGGAGACAACCGCGGCACGATGCTCACGCTATTGGTGGAGTGACGGAGTCATCCGTCCTTTTACTGGGCAACCGGAAGTGTATCGCTCTCAACGTAGCCGATGGACACCAGCGTTGGCAAACTTCGACACCCGAGCCGGCTGGCACAGGGATCGTCGCGGGGGACCGGTATCTTCTCCCGACGACAAATGGACCTTGTTTGTCGATCAACACGCAGGACGGACAGATCGAAGGTCAACGCTTCGCCAGGCTGTTGCATCGGCTTTCAGTGAACCATCAGACACCCGCCGGAAACCTGCTCGCTCATGACAACTTGATCATTGCGACCACTCCGCTCACAGTCCACGTCTACCCGCAAGCCCGGCATCGTTTGGCACAGATAAATGCTGCCGCGAGTCGCGGAACCCTATCACCTGCGGATCGTTTGTTGCATGCGGAATTGCTGATGACGGTTGGAGATCCCAAATCTGCCGGTGAGGTGCTCCAGCAACTTCTCTCGATCGATCCCCCTGATGACATTCGACGGCACTCCGAGCAACTGTGGCGGGAAGTACTGTATTCCCAACTGGAAGAATCTGAAGATCCCTTCCCGACTCTGCACCGCCTCACCGCGATGGCACGCACGGACGACGAACGGCTGCGGCTGCAGCTGAGTCGATTGTCGGTTTCACTCCGATGCGACGACGCGGCGATGTTGACCGACACTCTCGATGAATTTCAGACCTTACCCAGCGGATCGCTCATTTCTCTGAACGGCGAGGAGGACTACATCGTCTCAGCGGAATACTGCTTCCGTGATCGACTCGCAACGCTGCAAGACGATGAGCAACCCCTGCTGAGTGAAGCGGTCGCCACATACATGATTCGTGAATCTCGAAAACTCACACAGTCGATGAACGCTATGCGTTTGGAGCGATTCGTGTCTTTGTTCGCAGACTGGCCGCAGACGGGCCACGCTCAGTCATTACTCGCTGAGCGTTGGATTGCCACTGGTCGACGCCAGGAAGCTGAGCTGCTGTTGTTGTCACGCCGTAACGACGATCTCTCCGGGACAGCCGAGCCCGTGAATCGCCTGTTGGCAGGGCTGTATGTCGACCAGGGACTGATGCGGGAAGCAGAACAACAGCGATTGAAAGTCTCCCGTCACGTCGCATCCGTACCTGTCTGGAAACACCGACTCGCCAGCCTTGGGCGAGACACGGAGGCACTGTCGTTACGGCTGTCGAAACCGGTCAGTCATCAGCCGACGGATCTCCTTCGCACGGCAAGTGCCTCGCTGACTCCAACCAGTACTTATCAGATCACCGAGCACGGATGCATTGGAACTTGTTCGCAGGGTGAACAATGCAGTTGCCAACGTGCCAGAAGACTCCGCGATTCCGATGGACTCCGTCGTGTCTTCGTGCCTCAGCTCTCCGGCAGCATCGTCGTGTTCGATCAAGGCATCAACAAGAGCAAACGGACACACAGTCGCCTCATGCTCGTTGATCGAGACACAGGCATCTCTCAGGGCCAGATCGACGTGCCGACGGCCTATTGGCAGCTGCCTCGTCCAACCGCCGTCGATACCGGCCACATGATGATCATCAGCAAAGAGGCGGTCCATGGGATCTCGCTCCTGGAAGCCAAAACCATGTGGTCCGTCGTTCCTGAAACATCCGGACGAAAGACTGAGAATGTCAAAATCGGACCAATTGGCAGCGACTATTGCGTCCTGCAAACGTCCCGAGAGTTGCGAGTCGTGCATCCAGCGAACGGACGAACCCTGTGGAAACGGACACATCTCCCGCCCGGGATCGGACTGCAGGGCAACGAATCGACCGGCATCATTGGCGATTCGCAAACGCTGTGTGTCTTCAACGCAGATCAGACGTCGTACACCCTGTATCACACCCAGTCGGGTCGTCAGATTCGTCAGGGAACGCGACGACTCGCTTCCGGAGCCAATCGTCGAGACCGCAGGGCGGTTGGGCGGCGCCTCGTAGAAGTCGTCACCGATGCGACAGGCTGCCGACTTTGTATCTGGGACAGTCACGACGACAGACTGACGAACGACATTCCATTGACAGAACGACTCGTCACCCCCCTTCCGGGTGAAGAAGACTTCGCCTGTGTGACCTCTGATGGACGTCTGCAGATCGTCCACGCGGCGAACGGACAACTGCTGCTCGACGTGCCACTTGAGGAGCGCGGCATGGCGAACGCAGAGTCCTCCCCTTCAAATCTGCTCGTTCCCTCTGCCTTGATCGCCTTTGCGGACCGCGACAGATTCTACATCAACCTCACCACTGAATCGGACAAGACAGAGTTGAGTGTGACGGCACCGACCGATGAATTCGATGTCCCTCATGTTCGCGTCCGTGGGAGATTACTGGCAATCGACCGCTACGACGGACGACGACTCTGGGATCGCACCGTGCCTGACGCCTGCCTGCCGATCCAGCCGGAGGCAACACCAGCAGTGTTGACACTCATCAGCCGTACGACCGACGACCGGACAAATCGCAACCGGGCGCACAACTCGACCACGACGTCACTGATGGTCGAGGTCCTGGACCCCACAACGGGCGTGACCCTTGCCCGCCGCGGACAACTCATCCGGTCGCGTGTCGTAGGCTACCGCTGTTCCTCCATTCCGGAGGTCGAGAGTGCACGCGAGGGACAAGGTGACAAGGTGACAAGCAGAGACTCGAAGAGTCGATCTCCCCATGTATCTTCGTCTGCGTTGAATTCTAAGGTCGCAAGCTTGATCGGACTGGACTCACTGATTGATATCCAAGTTCACTCTCCCGACACAGGGCAACCTATTCGTGTTGCCGCTGACGATGCGATCACCGTCGATCGTTAATGGGACGCCAGTATCGCAGTGGCTGATGACTGAGCCGACTGCCGAATGCCTGGCATTTTCAAGTGCTGAATGATCGACCCGTCATGAATCGGCTTTGGTCGTTGCCGTGTCCGCAGGCATCACAATGGCCCGTACACGAACTTCAATCGTTGGCGTGAGCGGATGGTTGGTCTTCAGGACAAACGTCTCATCAATTAACCCCTCGTGAAGTGGCAAGACGTCGAGTTGCAGACTTTGATGTGTCCGCGATGCATCATCATCCAGCGAGATCATGAGTTCCAGATCGGTGGACTTCAGATTCCAGACTCGTCGGTCGGCTTGAATCACAGACGAGGTTTCCACATCACTGGGCAGCTCTTTACCGATTCGCCCCGCTCCTGTTGTCCGACTCTGGGAGACGCTGTTAATCGTGAAGGCTCGGTCATCACTTGCTGAGAGCATGATTCGCCGAGTTCGTGATTCGCCAGCCGTGATGCTCCCCCAGTGCACGACGGTCGGGCCGACAATTCCCGGCTGCGCTCTCACCACGAACCGACCATGTGCTGCGACCGTTTCGCCGTTATTTGCCTCGAATGATGCTTTTATCCGATGCACGCCGACAGCGTGTCTCATCGCCTGGGGACTCATCGGTCCTTCCGAATCCCCAACTTCCAACGGAGTGACCTTGAGTCGGACTTCTTGATTCTCTGAATCAGCTTCGAGGGCTGGGCCAACAACTGACAATGGTGTTGCGGAGAATTGGACTGCGGTCTGCCAGGTCTGCTGCCACAGACCCACATCGACCTCACGCGGCTCTTCACTGACGACAGGACGCGTATAACCCCAACCTGTCGGAAGTCCCTTCAGGCTTGGAACAGGAGTGTCGCTCTTTTCCCCGCGCCAAGTGCGCCGAATGGTCAGATCATGTCGCAGTGCCGAGGAGGAACGCGTTCCTGGCTGCGTAGAATCTGGTGGAATCGACGTGACGATTGCATCCGGCTCAAGACGAACATCAGCATAGACTCGCACTTTCAGAGAGAGTTTCAGTTCCTGCTTCTGTCCGTCAATACTGGCCAGTCGGACGACCCAGGAATTCTCGGCTGCCTTGCTGGGAGGAGCGACTTCAAACCTCAAGACCCGGCTGGAGGATGGCTCGAGAGTCATCGGAACGTGAAGCTCCAACGGAGCATCGTCCAGCCTCACTCCATAACAGGAGCAACTCTTGCCAACGAGTGTAATTGTCTGCGGAGTGCTGGAACGGTTCTCCAACAGGAAGTCTGCGTCAAGCAACTCCGCTGGAACATCAGCCTGCTGGACCTCACTGAGCAGTAAAGCGTGCGAAATCCGATTCGGATTGGTCACATGAATCGGGAACTGGGGCGCCTGCGAGTCAGGCTGGCAGCCCGATCCCAGCAATACAAATCCCAGAGTCGCCCAGAGACATTTGACCAAAAATTACACCAAGACAAATCAAAGTTCTTGTTCGACATCATAGCAATCACAAGTCGTCACGGGCTGCGTGGTTGTCGTTTTCGTCCATACACATGCACAACCCGAGCCATCGGCAACACAGTGAGATGTGTAAAACGGAACAACGAGTACAGTCTGCACCGCATCTTCGAAGCAATCGTATGTTGTGCCCGTTCCCAGCACATGAGGCTCACACTTTCCGGAATAGACGACTCCATAGCGGTCCACACAAGAACTCCCTGAAGTGGCCACGCATTCAGTCCCGCCAGCGTCCAACTCGCAGTAACTCCCTGAAGCATTCTCGATCGGCGCACCCAAGTGCGCACCGTCGCAGAACTTCGAATTATGCTCGACCTCGGTGCAGTTCGCCGCTCGTCCTGTCTTCTCAAGTCCGGCCATCAAACTCAACAGCCCAACAAAACAGCAGACTGCGGAGAGAATATGGTTTGCACACATCGACGAACTCCTTTGTCATGAAGTGATGACTGACGGTTGGTCTCAATCGAGATGGTAAGCCTGAACGGTCATTCGACCATACAAATTACAATGCCCCTGAGGCCCCGCGGGGAGGCCGAGATACCGGATTGGAGGCGAGGGATCCTCTCCTCCATAGCAAGACAGATAAACAAATGAGGCCGACGCCGTTCAGGATCAGAATCCATCGCCAATCCATGCCCTCCTGATGCGCATCAGGAGGGTTGCCAGCCATGACAGGAACCAAGATGGAACGCACGTCGTCGACAGGTTTCTTGACCTTTCGGACCACGGTTTCCTTTAACCGATTGTCAACGAGGACAGTGTCTTCCGGCACCGTCATGACAAATCGATCCTCGTCAATCGGCTCGTTGAACATCGCCTCGTCAATCAACCAGACAGTCAGAGATTTTAATATCCCTTCACGGTAAAGCGTATTAATCCGCAGGCTGGGCAATATCATGCCACCGGGGTACTCGTTGAGGGCATTTTGCCAGATCTCTTCGTACACATGTCCGTGATGATATCTCACGCTATGAGACATCACTCGCGTCGCATCATCAAACGTGTATTCAGCGGTCGGCGACGCAGGAACCTGAGAAGCGGCTGGGGTTGCCTCGCCTCGCCTGCCTTCATCAAGTGGCCTGATCGCGAGAGTAATCAGTCCATGTTGGTGACTGGTCATACGCAGCCTGTCAGCAGTCAATTGCGACGGAGGAAACGAACGAAAGTCCTCGATCTGCGTCTTATGGATATAGGAGCCACCGCGACTCGAAACATCAAGCTGCCGATTGAGCTGATCATACGCCATCTCGTGCTCGCCATTGACGAGTTGTATCCCGCCTCTTGAGGTGTCATCTCGCCGCATGTCTCCCAACATGATGAAGTCACGCAGACCCCAAACCGGGGCTGTTAAGGCCGGAAACGGTTCGAGGGTATCAACTAAAACTTGCAGGCTGTCGGGATCACCGAGGAGATCAGACTCATCCAACAATGTCCGCACTCGCTCGGGTGTATTGTCTGGATTGCGGTATGTGGAGATGTGCCAGCGATAGTGGATCTCTGCAGAGACCACTTCATCGCGGCAGGCAGCCGCATGATCAAGGATCGCCTGAATGATGACGGTCTCATCAGGCGATCGCTTTGGTCCCTCGCCGAGCCCCGCCTGGTCATCCGTGTGGGCGACATCGCCTGACAACGAGACTGCCAGAATCACCAGAAGCCCAACGCAGTGGCGAATCATCTGCCGCATCGCAGTTCTCCAACGGGCACACGAGATGTGAACACAAGCGATGTCGAGAATCGACGTTCAACATTTCACCGGGCACTGCACGATCTGTCAATCCCCGGCCACAATGAAAGTGCGTTCCTTTGAATATCAATATCCATTGATGCGTATTACGGACGCGATGGTTGCAGATCGTCAACAAGGGGCATAATCATCCAATAACGCCCTACCGGCGGCTCAATTTTGATGCATATCTCAGCATTTCGTCCTCGAATTCACTTGGTGGGACACCGAATGCCTTCTCGAACTCGTGGAGTCGCTCTTCGTCGGATTTCCAACTTAGCTGCGTGTGTTCACTGCAAAGATTGAGATACCTCAAATACTGTGGGCGATGCGTCTTAATGAGATAGTGCGTGAACACCCAGGCTTCTGCATAAGCAGCCTCACTCGCCTCAGGGTTCCGGTAGCGTGTGTCGTCAGCTGTCAGAGATGTTAAGGAGTCTGGTAATCGCTCCGATCGCAGAGATTCACGAAACCGCTTCAAACGTGGACGATTCACGCGACCAATCGTTCGCCATCCGGGCGAACTCCTGAGGTCGGGCACTTCGAAGAACATCGCCATGCCTTCCGTCAACCAAACGGGGTTATCCGCATAGCGAGTGTGCATGCCGCTGTTGAAGGCGATTTGATGGGTCGCTTCATGCACGACCGTCGACACGGGTGTCGGGTCCGCGGCCATGAACCTGTGTAAATCACCACGCGTGCGAATCGGTCGCTTGCGATTGGTTGATGTCTGACGATCACCGATGGGATCAAACAGGACAACGCGGTTCGTCTTCATCGAGTAATAGCCGTTGGCCTCGGCGAACGCGGCGCCGGCGTCCACGACTGCAACTTTCGCGAAGCTCGCGCGGTCTTGATAGATGATCACTGGCAGCGGCGACGTCGGTGCATCGAGTTCAAGTTCGGCAGAGTGCCAGTAACCAAGAAACGCCTTGAGCAACCGCTCAAAGAGCACGCCACACCACTCGGCATACAGAGGACTGCCAAGTGTGGCGATCACGTAATGTTCCGTGGTGATGATTTTCACGGATGTCCCTAACTCATCGCGAAGCTGGGCCGCCAGTTCTTCAGCCGACATCCGTGTGTACTCGTCATTCGTCTCTTCACGGTTGGACAACTGCTCGGGTGTGACATTCCACAACACGCCAGCTCGGTCCTCAAGCAAGATTCCCCCGTCCTGTGCCTCAACGAGGATACGGCCCTCGATTCGCTGAGCAGTGAGCTGAGGGGCAGGAGTGAATTCAACCCGCCAAAGCGGCTGTTCCGTCGACTTGTCATCGGCACGACCCAGTGACAGCTGCAACACCAGGACAGCCAGCAAGAGCACCCATCCGGTCCGTCTGCATAGAGACAATGGCACTACAGACTCCCCAGAAACATCAGCAGCGATTCGAGTTCATGATCGGTCAGCTCTCTATCCAACTGGTGCCCATGCGTCAAGAAAACTTCTTTGAGTGACTTCGCACGTCCATCGTGGAAGTACGTTTGTCGCTGACTCACGCCGCGCAAAGTTGGCGGGTTGTACTTCTTCAGCCCGGCTTCGTCTCGCAGCCCCACGTCGAAGGTCGTGTCCAACGTAAATGTCAACGGAGGGACATGACACCTCCTGCAACCAAGCGTGTCAAACAGATGACGGCCAGTCTGGATTTGGGCCAGATCGTCTTCAGTCCATGTTCCCGTATCAACCGGTGGAGGCGGCTGCAGCGTGTGCAGGAAGGCGACCACATCAATCACCCCTTCTGCATCCACTCCACCTCCTCGCATCGTCGAGACAAATGAAGAACGGACCTGCTCATGAAGTTCGCGAAACTTGCCGTTCCACGCCCAGGGGTTAGCGTCTCGTACTCCCAACAGAGAGGGCACCTTCTTGGGCGTATCGAATGAATCATCGCCAAACGTGTCTGCGAGACCGTGATTTGTGTGTCCATCCGGGTGACAACTGTGGCACGACAGCCAACCATCGAGCGACTGATGCCCATCATAGAACAGCAGCTCCCCACGATCGCGTGGTGTCGCAGCCGGCTGCGGGCCAAGTGAGATTCGGTCCAACACCTTTCCCGCTTTGGGATCGACAATCACGACAGTGTCGTCCAGCGAACAGATGACGTACGCCACTTCACGACGTTCATCCCACACAATCTCGACCGGACGATCGCCCACATCAATGCGGTCGCTTGTCTTTCGTATGTGGACGGCTATCTCGTCAACACCCGCCAGGGCAATGAGTGTCCCCCGCCCGTTGGGAATCAACGCAAGGCCCGCCGGATCAGCTGCTCCGTCCCCCGCCTCTCCCAGACGAATGACTTGGCTGTCGTTTAGCCATTCCTCGTGAGATTTGAGAAGACTCTCGACCGGCATCTCGCGAATAACGTTCTGCATGAGGTTGCCCCAGATCACGTCATTGTAGTCGGCCCGTGCTAACGAACTGAGCGTCTGATGAGAAATGATCAAACTCTGCCCGTCATCCGTCACCGCCAGCCCGCGCAGGTTGTGACCGGGCAGCTCTCGAATTGACTCAATCTCATACTGCTCAACATCGATCACAGCTATATTGCCTCCGAATGCATCAGCGACGACGAGGCGATGCGATCCGACACGCAGGAAGGCTTGCTGCCTCGGCGCGAATGGCAACCGGATCGTCGCCCGGTGCGTGAGTAGCGGCTCCACCACTTCAGTGTCCTGGGCGACATCAAACAGAGCCACTCGATGCGACCACAATCCAACAACTGAGACCAGTCGCCCATCTATGCTAACGGCCACATCAACCGGCGACCGCGGCGTCTTCACACGACTGATTACCTCGACACCCTCCACCGACGCACATACGACCAACAACTCATGCCGAGCTTCGTCGGTGATGAGCAGTGTCTGTCCATCAGGCAGGACTGCGACATCCGACAGTTGCACGCCAATCAAGTACTCACTGATCACCTGCCGCTTGTCCGCATCAATGAGCGATACCGACCCACTCCGGCGATTAACGACACAGAGCAGCTGCCCGTCGTCACACATCGCGGATGCGACGGGGCATCGCACCTGGGGGGAGCCATGAAGAGAAACCGCTTGCGCATCGACCTCTCGACGTCCGAGGACAACAAAACAACAGACGGCGGTCAGGATGACAATGCACCAGGATCGAGTCATTCGGAATCCTCAATTCCTTGGAGCTGCTTTTCTTTGAGTAGCAACCGCTCTCGAAGTGCAGAACGTTCTCTGGATCGCCTCGGAAAAATCCCCAATTCATCAATTCCCTGTGGAAAAGGCTTGATGCCAGGGATGACACCACCCCCAGATTCCAGTCGAGTCAGAACCCTTGGATGATCGAGACCGAATTGCATGATCAACCTTTGTAGCTCTGCGTCGTTCCCTGAGCCGAGGAGATGTCGTCCATCAGCACGCTCCAATACACCGCTGGTCAAATGCAGGACCCAGTCGGTCGCAGGGACTCTGTACAACTCCGAGACGAATGGTCGCCCCGCAGTCTGCACGCCTGCAATTCTGGCTCGCCCGTTGTCCTGCAACGCGGCAACGACCCATTCGATCGCCCCCCAGGTGTTCGGGCTGACGACGACTCTCATCCGCCGCCCACGGAACAGGCACTCGCGAGAGGCTGTGAACTCACGGACACCATGCTGCGTCCGAACTCGCCCAATTGGCCCTCCATCCAGAAGCGCATCCGCTAGCAATACTCCATGATGCAGGTTGGATCCGCCCAGCCCCTCCAGCTTGAGAATGATCGGACCTTCCGAGTCATCCAACTCGGCCTCCACATCCCGTAACTCCTGAACTGTCGCAGAGGTCAGCCGACCAATGGTGATCACTGTCGCATCGTGTGTGACATGCTTGAAGGGCACAATATCACGGGTCAATGTGAGCGTCTGCTGCGTGTAATCCATTCGATCGAGCGTCAGAGCGAACGTGCTGCCAGCTGGGCCACGAAGGCGATCAACCAGTTGGGCGAGCGGTATGTCATCGACCCATTCACTATCGACTTTGCGTATCAGGTCGCCGGCTCGAACTCCTGCCTGATGTGCGGGACCACCGGGGAAAACCGTTCCAACCCGAGAAGAATCGCCCGTTGCACCCAACGTGATGCCGATGCCCACGTATCGATTGCCGGCCAGCTGCTCCTGAACAACGTTTTCCTTCTGGGTTCGGATGCTGTTGGAACCGGGGAGAGACTCCAGCAACGTCTCCAGTACGCGATACTCGAGGGCCTGTATCCGGAGATATTCTGACTCCGCCGATCTCTCGGAGATTGCTGCTGCAATGGTTCGTGCCAAGTGTGATTCCAGATCGGCCTCATCGTCCAGTGATGACAATTCGTGCTTCAACCCGCGAGGGAACGGCGACTGGAGTTCTTCACAGACACTCATCATCAGCCGGTGGACAAGCTCTTGGCGTGACGGGGGATCGAAGTGTTCCCGCTTGATCACTGCGACCGCTGCCATCAGCCGTGACTCCAAGTCTGCGGATTCATCATCCGGGGCCGCGGTCTCGTCACTGGCGTTGAGTGCTGTTGTCGCCATGAGCATGAGCATGATGGAGACGAGTCGATGTTTCTGTTGGCTCATTGGCCTCACTCCTTTTGATTCGACTGGCTCAGAGTCACAAGAGGACGATGACCGTTAGGACTTCTTTCGCTGGGGCTGGCGTTCGTTTGCTTGACGTTCGGTCTCAATCCCTTGGTCGTTCTGCTGCTTCATCCAGCGTGCAAGCACTTGTGCGAGTTGCTGTTGAATCGCTGTATGCTGGGGGCTGCCCGCGATGTTGTGGAGTTCAAACGGATCGACCTCCAGATCATAGAGCTCTTCCGCTGGTCGATGTTGGTAAAAATTAGAACGTGCGGTTGCTTCCCGACCTGCAGTCAGCCATGTGTCAAACAGTCCATCCTCCCGGCGTTCCCCACGACGCTCGGTGACATTGTTGGTGAAGGCGTTCTCGTGGTTCAGGTTTCGGATGTATTTGTATCGTTCCCCTCGCACACTGCGGATGGGGTAGTCCGTTCCATTCTTGATGCCGCGACTAGTGTGGATGCCGAAGACGTAGTCGCGGTGATGTTGGCTTTCCCCCAACAGGACCGGCAGGAAGCTTCGACCGTCGAAGCTGTGCCCCCCGTGTGCATCGCCGGGACGTCCGGTGTCGAACGCTGTGGGATCGACGCCGATGGCATCGAGTAATGTCGGCAGGACATCGACATACTGACAGAGTACGTTGTTGATCAACCCGGCTCTCACGCGAGCGGGCCAACGCACGATGAATCCAGTGTGCAGGCCATTCTCGTAACAGGTCCACTTGCCGAAGGGCAAGGACGAGCCCTGCTCGCTGGTGAAGATGACGATCGTGTGCTCCCGCTGACCGCTGTCATCGACCATCTGCAATACGTCCCCGATCTGACTGTCGAGATAAGTAATCTCGGCGTAGTAATGTGAGAGGGCGTCGCGGGTTGTCGGCGTATCAACGAGATAGGGAGGGACGTCGAAGCTGTCCGGGGGATAGGCGGACGCGTCACCGTGTGACCACGGGGTGTGTGGGTCACGATGGGCGGCGACGAGGAAATAGGGTGCATCAGCGTTCCGGATGATGAACTCGCGGATCTCGTCGAGCCCCCATTCTTTGTCGCTGCCTACCTCTTCCCACGGGAACGAATCTCGTGGTTTGCAGTGGTTCTTGCCAGCGAGTCCGCAACGATAGCCGAGCTTGCGGAATTGATGGACCCAACTCTTCGTGCCATCGTAGACGCGGCTGTGATTGGGGTACGCTCCGTTCCGCACCGGCCAGATGCCCGTGTAGAGTTGCTGTCGCGTCGGCGAACACATGGCAGTCGATGTGAACATGCACTCGAACCGCATGCCCTCGTTCGCCAGTCGATCAATGTGTGGAGTCTGCACAACTGTCGAACCATACGCACCGCAGTCACGGTACGTCATGTCGTCCGCAAGAATCAGCAAGATGTTGGGGCGATCTTCTGCGAGCGCAGGAGTGAACGCGAGGACAATCCAACAGAGACAAGACAGACGAACGAGCATGAGTCGGAAAGTCATCGGGATTCTCATTGTTGAGACAATCGGTCCAGCGGCGGTGTCAGCGAGATGTGTCTCTATCCTACGGGATGACTCAGACAATGCGCAGCGATTTGACTCTCTCGAGGATGGCTGGTTCATCGTTCGACGGCAGAGCCGTCGGCTTGGGAGTTGCGGATCGTCTGGAGACAGGAGAGGATCAGGCGATCGAAATCTCCCGAGGAAATTATCTCATGTTGCGAGTCAGTTTGCTGGCGTTGTTGAGCCTCACGTGTCCGCAATTCGCTTCTGCCGCAGAGCAGCCGAACTTTGTGCTGATCATGTGTGACGATCTGGGCTGGGGCGATGTCGGCTTCAATGGCAACACAGTCATTCAGACGCCTCATCTGGATGAAATGGCTGCGAATTCGTTGCGGTTCACTCGCTTCTATGCGGCATCAGCGGTGTGCAGCCCAACGCGGGGGTCAGTCGTCACGGGGCGACATCCCTCGCGCTATGGCATTCGTACCGCGAATGATGGCCATCTGCTGCCAGAGGAACTCTCCCTCGCCGAGTTGCTCAAAGATCGGGGATACGTCACAGGGCACTTTGGCAAGTGGCATCTGGGGACGTTGACGAAAACCGTGAAGGACTCGAATCGCGGAGGTCGCACGGGAAGCACGCACTATTCGCCCCCCTGGGTAAATGGGTTTGAATTCTGCTTCAGCACAGAAGCCAAGGTGCCGACGTACGACCCGATGCTCAAACCAATCGGGAAAGTCAGCGGCAAGGGTTGGAAGCCGATCACCGATCGCTCACAGGCGGAACCGTACGGGACGCGGTACTGGAACGAACGTGGTGAGGTCGTCACAGACAATCTGAAAGGGGATGACTCACGAGTGATTGTTGACCGTGCCGTTCCCTTCATTCTGAAGGCTGTGCGAAACGACAAGTCATTCCTCGCGATCGTCTGGTTTCATGCCCCGCATCTGCCGGTTGTGGCGAGTCCGCAGCATCGAGCGATGTACCCGAAGTACGACTCGTTCGAGCAAAACTACTATGGGTGCATCACGGCACTCGACGAACAGGTCGGTCGTCTTCGGAAAACGCTCCGCGAGGCAGGAGTCGCAGAGAACACGCTCGTGACTTTCTGCTCGGACAATGGTCCCGAAGGTCGTGCTGATGACTCGCCGGGAACGGCAGGACCATATCGTGGTCGCAAGCGGGATCTGTTCGAGGGAGGCATTCGTGTTCCCGGACTAATTGAGTGGCCAGAGATGATCACACCTGGCTCGACTGACTTCCCGGCGGTGACGAGCGACTACCTGCCGACAATTCTGGACATCCTCAACATCGAACTCCCTGATCAACGACCGCTCGATGGCATCAGCCTGCTTCCGGTGTTTGAGGGATCGCTGTCAGAGCGGCTTGAACCGATTGCCTTCGCCTTCAAGGAGAAGCTCGCTCTGTCGGACAATCGCTTCAAACTGGTGCACTACCCGGCGGGAATGATTGAGGGAAATGACCAATCTGCCGTCGTCAACGAAGCTGAGGGCCAGACTATGCTATTTGATCTGGTCCATGACCCCGGCGAGACGAGCGACTTGGCGTCACAGCACCCGGACATCGTCCGACGCATGACAGCGACTCTTCATGACTGGCATCGGTCATGCCTGGAAGACCCTCCGGCTGTTCAATAGCCCTCTCCAGAAGGTTCGTTCGGAACCTTTCTTTGGCATCACAATCCATTTATTCGTTGCAAGCATCCCACGGTGCATCAATTGTGTTAATTTCTCATGCTTCTCATTTGACGCAATCCTTCTGCGTACTTACGCCCAATTGAAGAAGATGAGGTTCCCATGTCAGCTCTCCCCGCACTGCGCCAATTGTTGTTCGACACGACCTCTGCCTGGCTCGGATTCGATGGAGCTGCCCGTCGCCAAGGAGCCAAGCGGCATCTCAGGTCTGGTCGCATAGCCTTGGTTGAGATGCTGAAAGACCGCACTCTGTTGACTAACTTCGTGGTCAATGCGGCCACGGACGATGCAGCCGACCTCGCAGGTGCGGCTGACGGCATGATCAGTCTGCGAGAAGCGATCATCGCTGCGAATACGAACGCTGCATTTGGCGATGCTCCTGCTGGGATGGCTGCGGGCGACACGATCACATTTGATCCGGCTATCTTCGGTCCGGGTCTGATCCAGACGATTATGATGGGCAATGGCGAGTACGGCATCACCGACGACGTCTCGATCAACGGTGGCGGGCTAGGGATCACACTCGATGCGGTGAACGCGAGCCGCATCTTCAACGTCAGCACTTCTGAGACCGTTAGCGTTTCGAGCCTCAGTTTGACTCGCGGCAGTTCGGCGGGTGTCAATGGAGGTGCGGTGCGGTGACGGCCTCAGCCTTCAATCTCATTGGAGACGCGGCGACAGCCGGCGGTCTCGTGAATGCAGTGAACGGCAACATCGTTGGGATCATGGGAGTCGGCACTCGTCTGATTAACTCGATCCTTGTACCCGTCCTCGACGACAACGGCGGTCCGACAGTGACGCACGCGTTGGTCCCTGGCAGCCTCGCCATCAACCGGGGCAACGACGCCCTCGCCCGAGACGTTAACGGCATTCCTCTCATCAACGATCAACGCGGTATGGGCTTCCCACGCATTCTTGACGGGCGGGTTGATATCGGAGCCGTCGAACAAAGCTGACAAAGTGGCATGGCATCCAAGAAAACACCCTGGCTGCTTCTGGGCAGCCGGGGTGCTGACATCTGTTCCTCTACACTCGCCCTCCGTCAGTCGGTGGCGAACCGCTCCTCGCTCGTCTTGACGCCTTCTTCATTCCAGGTCGTCCACGTGCCCGTTTGACGTCCGTTAGAGTAGTGGGATTCGGACTTCTGCTGTCCGTTCTCGTACCACTCAAGCCACATGCCGTCTCGCTCGCCATCAACCCATGATCGCTGAGCTGTGAGGACCAACTCACTGGTGAAGTCAACGAAGGTTCCGTTCGTTTCATTGCCCTCTGCATCGTAGGTCCCTTCGGCAAGCAGCTTACCGTCGTCGGAATAATAGCTGAGCTTGCCTTTAGAAACGCCTTCGGAGTAATCGGTCTCTGCAAACTTCTCACCATTGGCATACCACCATTCCCAACGACCATCCTTATTGCCATTCACGAATCCTCCCTGGGTGTTGAGGGTGCCGTCGTTGTACCGCCAGATCCAATCGCCGTGTGGCTCCCCATCGAGGAAACTCCGTTGAAACGTCACGACCAGATCGGCCCCGAGGAAGTCGACGAACTGACCTGTCCACGGATTGCCGTCGCGGTACTCGCCCGTTGTGACCAAGTCACCGTCGGAGTTCCAGTGGCTTTCGCTGTCGATCATTGTGCCATGATCGAAGTTCGACTCAGCGAACCTCTGACCGTTGGGGTAATACCATGTCCACAGGCCGTGCTTTTCTCCGCCCTCGAAGGCTCCCTCTGTGTTGAGCGATCCATCTGGATGCCACCACTGCCACTTGCCGTCGGGACTCCCGTCCTGGTAAGTCCTCATTGAGGTGATCGTCAGATCACCCGTAAAGTCGACGAAAGTTCCGTGGAACTCATCGCCGTCCTTGTACTCACCCGTCGTGATGACTTCGCCATCCCGTGACAGATGACGTTCGGTGCCGACGGGCTTGCCCATGTCATAAGTCATTGAGGCGAATTCCTCGCCCGTGTCGTACCACCAAGTCCATAAGCCATCTCGCACGTCGTCGACGAACTTGCCTTCAGAAAGCTTCTCGCCATTGTCATGCAGGAAGGTCTTCGTTCGCACGACTGGTGATGCAGACTCCGTGTCGGTCTCAGCGGTTTGTGCAGATGCGGGACTCGAACTCAACAGCCCCAGCAACAATGCAGTCAAGGTCATGGCGGCTATCTGACTAACAATGAAGCTCTTCCGCATATCTGGTCCCCCCTATAGGTATCGACAACAAATAGTCTGCCCTGACAGCTTCCGCGAATGCGCACGTTCGCTGTCCACTCACTCCCGGCAACGCAGATGGAACGTCAATCTTCGACGCAAGGCTGAATTTTCCGACAATTGCCCTGACGTGCCGTCAACATGATCCGAATGCGCCGTCCGCTAGCAGGATTGTACGATCGTTGACTCAAGTTGTCACGAATCGGAAGTTCGTTTGACGTCCCCTGAACCCAGCTTACAATGAGTGGTTTCCCCCGACGGGAGCGATTCGTGGACGACGCCGTTCGTAAGGCAGACGTGTTGGTCGAGGCATTGGGCTGGATTCGCCAGTTCCGCGACCGGTACGTCGTCATCAAACTTGGTGGCAGTGCCCTTGATGACCCTGCGTCCGTGCGGGCCTGTCTGACCGACGTCGTCTTCATGGAAACCGTCGGCATGCGGCCCATCCTCGTGCATGGCGGGGGGAAGTCGATCAGCCGCGCGATGCAGGACGCAGGCATCGAACCGCGTTTCGTCGAAGGCCGCCGCTACACGGATGACGCCACGTTGAACATCGTCTCCCGCGTGCTTGCCGAAGATATCTGTGACTCACTCGTCGACGAAATTCAAACACAAGGCGGACGAGCCGTCGGCCTCAACTTCCGCACTCAAAACGTCCTCATTGGCGAACGTCTCACTTTGGACGGTGACGATGGCGAACCTGTCGACCTCGGGCGTGTCGGTCGTGTTGTCGACATTCAGCGTGACGTCCTGTCTGCCGCCTGTCGGTCGGACACAGTCCCAGTACTCCCTTCGATCGCCGTCGATCGTGAGGGCGGACTCCTCAACGTCAACGCCGACACCGCCGCCGCCGCCGTCGCGAGACTCCTCAATGCCGAGAAACTCGTTTTCCTCAGTGATGTCGCCGGAATCTTTCTGGACCGCAACGATGCATCGACGCATCAGCGACATCTCACGGTCAGACGCTGTCGAGAACTCATCGCGGACGGCACGATCGACACGGGCATGATCCCCAAAGTCGAAGCGGGCATCGAAGCCCTCGAAGCGGGTGTCCGTAAAGTCCACATGGTCGACGCTCGCTTTCCCCATTCGCTCCTTCTGGAGATCTACTCCGACGAAGGCATCGGCACAGAGATTATCAAAAAACAGCCATCAGCCATCAGCTAAAGGCCATCAGCCAATCATGAGCACCGCCACCGCATCTTCCCAAGCGACGATCGCTCAGTTCGATCAATATGTCATTCCCAACTATGGGCGTTACCCGATCAGCCTCGTGCGGGGCGAAGGGACGGTCGTATGGGATGCGGAGGGAAACCGCTATCTCGATCTGTTCCCTGGCTGGGGCTGCAACATCCTTGGGTACTCGCCGCCGCGAGTCGTGAGCGCCATTCAGGAACAGGCAGCGAACCTCATCCACGTCCCCAACACGTGGTACATGGAGCCGCAGGGACAGTTCGCGGAGGCTCTGTGCACGCGAGGTTTCGGCAAGGCGTTTTTCTGCAACAGCGGAGCCGAAGCGATCGAAGGAGCCATCAAACTCGCCCGACTGCACACGCCGCCTGACAAGTACAAGATCATTACCTTCGAGAACGGCTTTCACGGACGCACGTTCGCAGCCGTCACAGCAACGGCTCAACCCAAATATCACGACGGCCTCGGCCCACTCGTTGCCGGCTTCCAATACGCGCCAACGAATGACCTCGACGCCGTCCGTTCTTTGGTCGACGACGAAACCTGTGGCATCCTCATTGAGCCGGTCCAGGGCGAGGGTGGCGTCAACCTGCCGGACGACGGCTTCCTGCAGGGACTACGAGACATCGCTGACGAACACGGTTTGCTCCTGATCTTCGATGAAGTCCAAACCGGCATGGGCCGCACGGGGACATGGTTCGGCTATCAGCAATGGAACGTGCAACCGGACATCATGACGCTTGCCAAGGGCCTCGCGGGCGGCGTCGCTGCCGGAGCGATCATCGCCACCCATGAGGTCGCTCCCAGCCTGAGACCCGGCATGCACGCCAGCACATTCGGCGGCAACCCTCTTGCATGTGCAGCGGGAGTCGCGACAGTCGAGACGATTGAGCAGGACGGACTCTTGGAGAACTGTCAACAAATGTCCGACCTGTTCCGCAGCCGCTTCGAGGCATTGCAGAGCGAACTGCCCATCATCGAAGAAGTTCGTGTCAAAGGCCTGATGGTCGGCGTCGACCTCACGATCCCCTCGACACCCGCCGTTGGAAAGTGCATGGAGCGAGGCCTGCTCATCAACGCGACCCACGACACGGTCGTCCGTCTGCTACCACCGTTGAACGTTACTGCCGCAGAGGCAGAAGAAGGGTGTGAAATTATCGCCGCGGTCCTACGTGAAATGGCCGAGGAGGTGGAATGATGCAGCATCTGCTTTCGCTTCGTGACCTCACCCCCTCGCAGATCAAGGTCATACTTACGCGCGCAACCGAGTTGAAGGACAAGCTCAAGTCGGGTGACCGCACACCTCTCCTACCGGGACGCGTTCTAACGCAAGTGTTTGAGAAACCATCGCTCCGCACCCGCGTGAGTTTCGAGGCAGCGATCGGTCAACTCGGCGGATACGGCATATTCCTGTCCGGAAAAGAAGCCGGACTTGAAGGCCGTGAGTCGAATGCCGATGTGGCACGCGTGATCGGCGGCTACTCGGACGTCATCGCTCTCCGCACGTTCTCTCAAGAGTTGATTGAACTGTTTGCCGCTGAGTCTGGCTGTCACGTGATCAACGCGCTCTCTGACGCTTCGCACCCATGCCAGGCGCTCACCGACATCCTGACGATGCAGGAGGCCCTCGGCGATGTGACCGGGCGCACGCTCACATACGTCGGGGACGGCAACAACGTCGCTGTCTCGCTGGCGATCATCTGTGCACAGCTCGACATCAAATTCGTGATCGCTGCTCCTGAAGGATACCAACTCGATGATTCGTTTTTCGAAGATCTCCGCGGCGAGTATCCCTCTGCAAGTCTCACACAAACGTCCGACCCGCACGCAGCGGTGAAGGAGGCGGACGTGATCTACACCGACGTCTGGGCCAGCATGGGTCAAGAGTCCGAGAAGTCGGCTCGCGAGAAGGTGTTCGCCGACTATCAATGCAACGCAGCTCTCTTGGCGTCTGCCCCAACGAGTGCAAAGTTCCTCCACTGTCTGCCCGCCCGTCGCGGCCTCGAAGTCACTGACGACGTCATTGATGGCCCACAGTCGCTCGCCTTCCCCCAAGCTGAGAACCGCATGCACCTCGCCAAGGGAGTCTTGGCGTGGTTGCTGGATGTCCACAATTAGAATCCTGACTAGAGATCGAAAACTAAATGACCGCTCGCCACGATGGACGACAGCCTGACGAACTCCGACCGGTATCGGTCGAGCGGCCGTTTCGGAGTGCGGCTCCCGGGAGTGTGTTGATCGCGGCGGGTGGCACATCGATCCTGTGCACGGCGAGCGTGGATGAGGATGTGCCGCCGTGGAAGCGGGACGTCGAGAACCCGACAGGCTGGGTCACAGCCGAGTACAGTATGCTGCCGGGCAGCACGGCTCCACGCAAACGTCGTGATCGGAGCGGCAAGGTCGATGGACGTTCGACCGAAATCCAACGACTCATCGGTCGCAGCCTGCGGTCGGTTGTCGACATGTCGGCTCTGGGACCACGCACAATCAACGTCGACTGCGACGTCCTCGAAGCAGACGGAGGCACCCGCACGCTGTCCATCACAGGTGGTTTCATCGCCCTCGTGGATGCCGTCGCCTCGATCGAAGGGCTGAATGGTCAATCACGGCAGGTCTTTACCGATAGCGTGGCCGCCATCAGCGTCGGCATGTTCGACCGGCAGATTCTGCTGGATCTCAACTATCACGAGGATAGTCGAGCTGAAGTCGACATGAATGTCGTGATGACGGGCAGCGGCCAATTTGTCGAGGTTCAGGGAACGGCGGAAGGACAGACGTTTAGCCGTCAGGAGTTAGATCAACAGCTCGCCGTTGCAGAGGCGGGAATCGCAGGCCTGACGGCCATCCAACGCGAGATTCTCCGCGAGAGATGGCCTCTGGACTCGCTCGGCTGATTCTGCTAGAAATCCGCCCCCTCTCTCTGAGACGCACGTCTCAACCAATCCCGTTTCGATAATTCATCACGGCCCCTCTGGCAATAGCCCGATGAGGGTCCGCGCGTTCCGCGAAGGAGTGTGAGATGCACCGCGTCCCCGCATGCACGTTGCTCGTCCTCAGTCTGATAATCCTGCTCTCGTCGGCCACCACGGCATCGGCGGCTCGCAATGAACGCATTGAAGCGATCGCCGGCAAGGAGTACCGACTCCACAAACAGAACGGTCCCTGGCTGATCATGGTCGCCAGTTTCCGCCCGGCCAATCCGGATGGCACCGTCAGTGAAGGCAAAACACCAGACGAACTCGCTCAGGACCTTGTCCTCGAACTACGCCAGAGGGGAGTACCCGCCTACACGTACTCTCAGCGGGCGCTTGATGAGAAGGTCGAAACTAAAGACAAGCTGGGCCGCGAGGAGACACGCAAACTGCTGACCTCTTACGATCAAGTCTGCGTGATCGCTGGAAACTACAAAAGCCTCGACACCCCGTCTGCAAAGCAAACGCTGGAGTGGGTGAAGAAGCTTCGGCCCAAGTCATTGCAACAACCGGGGGTCAGTTGGTTGGAGACCAAGCGGAAAAAGGGCCCTCTCAGCCGTGCATTCCTGACCGTGAATCCCATGCTCACTCCTGAGGAGATCGCTGCCCGTAAACATGATCCTCTCCTGGTGAAGATCAACAGTGGTGGCAAATACTCGCTGTACGAGAACGATGGAAAGTACTCGCTTGTCGTCGCCACGTTCTCAGGTCAAGTGTTACATCTGGAAGACAGCAAAGTCTCTGATGCTGAGAAGTCATTTCAAATCAGTGACGACCTCAACGAGGCGTCACACAATGCATGGGAGTTGGCCGTCGCTCTGCGTGAACTCAATGCCAACATCGACGCCTATGTCTGGCATGACCGCTATCAGTCAGTCGTCACCGTGGGTGGCTTCGACTCTGCCCAAGATCCGATGATTCGTCGCTACCTGCAGGTCTTCGCGGCCCAACCCGGTGCCGACATCGATCAGGTGGCGGGTACGTTGCGAGGACTGTTGGGCGGCGCGAGCGATTACTTCGGTGTCTCTGCCGGCGGGACGGGCGTACGGTTTTTGACGATTGATAACGCAGGCAAACAAGGCAACGAAAACCGCATGTGGCTGTTCGACCCCGAGCCGTACCTCATGAAGGTGCCGACCAAGCGATGACACTCAACTCCGACCTGTGGGTGTGACGACGCCCTGCTCCGGGCTCGATGCGGTGGCGTACAGCTTCTTGGGAATCCGTCCCGCGAGGTATGCGTACCGACCCGCCCGGCAGGCAAGCTTCATCGCATGGGCCATTGTGAGTGCATCGTCCGCACCGGCAATGCCCGTGTTGAGCAGCACGCCATCGCAGCCCAACTCCATCGCCACTGACACGTCGCTCGCAGTCCCCACACCTGCGTCGATGATCACCGGATAATCTGGATCGTCCTCTTTGAGATACTCCAAACAGATGCGAAGGTTGTTGGGGTTGAGAATCCCCTGTCCGCTGCCGATCGGACTCCCCGCAGGCATGACGGATGTCGCCCCTGCCTCCTTCAGTCGCTTGGCCGTGATCGGGTCGTCGGTCGTGTAGCACAGCACCTGAAAACCGTCCGCCACAAGCTGCTCGGTCGCTTGCAGAGTCGCCACCGGATCTGGCAGCAATGTGCGAGTGTCACCGAGCACCTCCAGTTTGACCCAGTCGGCTCCGGGGTTCTCCAGGTTCGTGAGAATCTCCCGTCCCATACTCGCAACTCGCACCGCTTCGTCCGCTGCAAAACAACCGGCTGTGTTCGGGAGGATTGTGAACCGCTCAAGATCGATGAAGTCGAGAATGCTCCGCCCGTCGGAATCGACGAGCCTCTCTCTCCTTACGGCAACCGTAATCACCTCCGCCTCACTCGCGGCCAGACACTCCTGCATCAACTCGAACGTCACATACTTCCCGGTCCCCACAATTAACCGAGACCGAAAGGTATGCGAGCCGAGTGTCAGCGGCGTGTCGAGAGTGGCTTCAGTGGCCAACGTGGATTCGGGTGCGGATGTCATTGTCAGATGGTGGTCGTGCGGAATTGAGAATCAAGGACGTCTCCCGATTCTAGGCCACGCCACCCCGCACCGAAAGCATCCGCTCACGCATCGACGGACTGCATACGGCGGAGTTCGTGCTGTGCATAGCCGTTGCGGACGACTGGCAACAATGCCCCCAGGACCACAGTGCCAATCAAGCCGCACAGCAGGAGTGGGTAGTATACCGCATATGGCTGTCCAACAATCAGGGCAACGACGCCTGCGATCAGACAAACGACTCCCCCCATGATGCCGAGGACTTGGAACGTGATCGTGAATCGCCGGGCACGCCCAATCCCTGCCAATGTACCGATGATTGCCCCGAGCAATCCCAGTGACGTCCCCATGACTGCGCCAACGTAACCTCCGGTTCGCCCACTCCACCAAGCCCCCACAGGCGTCGTCTCAGAAACGTGTGTCGTCGCAACAACGGGCGTGGTCGCAGCCGCGAGTGACGGAAACTGTTTGAGCGTAATATCACTCAGCCAGACAGTCCCTCCTTTGGGCAAGACGACGTTGAACTGCAACCGGCTGGGTGGCTGTTTATTCGTAGCCCCCTCGAAGGAGAACGGTAGAGAGAACGCTCGCCAGTCTGACCTTCCACTTAAAGACTGCAAGGGCCCGGACACGCCCAACGTTCTCGAAAAATAGGCGCCACCGTCGGGAAAGTGATTCCAGAGCTCAAGGAAACCCAATTCTGTCACACCTTCGTACTTCACACGGCCTTCGATCCCGTAAACACGAGACGTTATGGGCGGATTCTCGATCTCCAGCACAGTTGTTACGGGTTGATCTGCCTCGGCCTCGATTTTCAGGACCGTCCCCAATCCATCGTCCGGCACGATTGTACCAGCCGACAACTTGTCTGCATCACGAAGTGCTTCCCACGAGTAGTTCGCCACAGTCAGAGGTTCATCGGCTGCCATCGCGAGTGAGGGGACGAACAAAGCACACACCAGAACGAAGAGGTCTTTCATGTCGCTTCTCCTACGGAGCGGGAGTTGTGGTTACATTCCGCCTCGTGCAACTTCAGTAGTTCCCTCATGGCATCGAGTTCGAGCTTGCCATCTGCGTACAAGCCCCGCGCGCGGCGTTCGAACTCGCTGGACACTTGAGCGTCGTCGACCAGTTGGATCTTCTGGATGAGCCGGTCGACCCGCAGACGAATCGTGGGGTAGCTCACGCTGTACTCAGCCGCGACTGCCTTCAACGACCCGGACGCAAGGATGAACCGTTTGAGGAAGTTCACATCCTCGTCTGACAGTTGATCCAGCCAATCACGGGGTGATACGGGCATCGAGTGATCCACCACGACAATTCAATATACATCGATCTGTTTGCATTTTACCATTCATATTTCTAATGCCAACTTTTGTTTTGTTGAACTATGGCGATGAGCTCTTATTGAGCTTGGGGGCTGCATCGCGGGTGCAGGTCTTCACTGGAATACAGACGGATCAACCACCGCCGACGAGTGTGACGATCTCCAGACGATCGCCTTCGCAGAGAGTGCACTCATTGTGGGCGGCTGCCGGCACGATCTCGAGGTTGCGTTCGACGGCGACAGCACGGGTCTTCACATCAAGATCCGCAAGCAACTCTTGGACGGTGATGTTGGCCGCCACTTCGCGTTCGTCGCCGTTTACCACGATTCGCACAGCCTTCGCCTCTTGCACTCGTCACTCAGATACCTATCGTGGTCACTATAGGCTGGTCATCCACCCCAATCAACGAGCGAAGCAGGACACCTTCATGAGCCACACACCCCTTGATGGCAAACGCCTTCTCTGTTTTGTGGGCGAAATCTATGAAGACCTCGAACTTTGGTATCCCAAGCTCAGGCTGGAGGAAGCCGGGGCGCATGTCACCATTGCCGGTCCCGAAGAAGGCGTGACGTACGCCGGCAAGCATGGGTATCCCTGTGAGTCCGATGCGGCGATCGCCGACATGGAAGTGGAAGATTTCCACGGCGTCATCTGTCCCGGCGGGTTTATGCCAGACAAGCTCCGTCGCGACCCCAAGGTGCTCGAACTCGTGCGAGGCTTCAACGCACATCTCAAACTCGTCGCTGCGATCTGTCATGGTGGATGGATCCCCATTTCAGCGAAGGTTTACACCCAAGTCCGCGTGACCGGCTCGCCCGGCATCAAGGACGACCTCATCAACGCTGGAGCCATTTGGGAAGACAAGTCCGTCGTGGTCGATCGTCACTTCGTCAGCAGCCGCAAGCCGGACGATCTCCCCGACTTCTGCCGCGGCATCATCGGCGTGCTGACGGAGACATAGCCCGAGAAACTTGCTCATTCGCGATTCATGTTGACAACCATGAATGATGCGCATGGGGCGAATGAACATCGTTCAAGGCTCAGTTTTCTCAGGAATCGACTTACCGTGCGGATCCATCTCCGGAGATTCGAGTTCGGTCTGCAGGCGGTTTTGAATGTCGTCGTCGATGAAGTGCTCAACGCGATGAGCTGTCTCATGCAGGTGATCGTCAGGCAACTCGAAGTGCTTGGCCATGTAGGCTTCCCACAGGCGGTGAGCCCGGACGAGCGACTTCGCGCTCTCACGGCCCCTCTCTGTGAGGATAAGTTCGCCCGTTGTCTGTCGGCTGACATAATCACCGCGTAGCAGTCTGCGGACGGACAGCGACATCAGCCAGGGACTGATGCCGTTCTGTTTGGCGACGAGGTCTGGCACCGTGATGTCCGTTGGTCGAATGGCGGTCTGCTCCTCGAAGCGGAACAGCAGTCCCAGGATGTCGTCTCCGGCGATCTTCTGTCCAAGCCGGAGGCGGTGGATCAGCTTCGAGATCACGCCGTGCCGGGGGGAGAGAAACAAGGCCGCTAGAAACAACATGCCCGCGGTCACTGACATCATCCCCGCTGTCCCTGCGTCCTCGATCGTCGGGTACCCCAGGCGCGAGAATATCATCCGAGGCAATGTCAGTGTTAAGACGTGTCCGAGCACCGCACTGAGCGCGGCGACGCCCACGCTCAAAGCGAGGACGACCTTCAACCGCTCACTCAGCATCAACGCTGTCGCCGCAGGAATAATCAACAGCCCAATCACCAGGATGCTGCCGACCGTGGTGAAGGCTGCGACGACCGTCATCGCCGTGACGGCCATCAGTCCGTAATGGATGCCTCGCGCTGGAATGCCGAGACTTGTCGCCAGTCCGGGGTCGAAGGCGGCGAGCTTCAACTCTTTGTAGAACAGGACCATTAGCAACAAGTTGATCAGGAAGATCGCTCCGTTGACCAACACGGGCTCCGGGATCGATGTGCCGGGAACCGTTTGCAACGCGGCTGTTTCGATAATCCCAAAGAGCACACAGTCGACGTCGATGTGTACGTCATCGACATCCAGTCGAATGAGCAGTAGCCCCAGCGCGAACACGGCTGTGAACACCACCCCCAGCGATGCTCCGCTGTCCAATCGTCCGAGTCGCTGAACCCACTCCGTCAACCAAGCGGTTCCCACTCCAACCACAACCGCCCCTACAAACAGAAACACCTGCAGAAATGCGTCCTTTTGAGCTTCCGAGATCCACCCGGCCTGCTTCATGCTGACCGCAAACAGGAACGCCATCACCACGCCAGGCAGCGCCGAATGAGACAGAGCGTCGCCCATCATGCTGTGCTTGCGAAGCACCAGCCATGCCCCCGGCAGCGCACACGACATGGCTGTCAGCGCAGCACTCCCTGCAATCGCCGTATCAAGCGACGACCAGCCGGAGAGGAGTTGAAAGAACTCGTGGATCATGATGGATTTCGTTTGACACACATCGTCAGTCGGACGAGCTCCCACTCGTTGCATGTGAACTCACGGGCACATTGTCTTCCATATGATCGAGCTGGTGTTCCAACTCGGCAATCAACTCGGGATCGAGCACATGCTCAATCAGATCCGCATCCCGGTCGACATGACTGGGAGCGATGTGCGCATATTGCATGAGGTACATCTCCCACAGCCGATGGTTGCGGGCGATACGGCGCGCCTCCTCGGCTCCCGATTCCGTCAATCGCCAAACATCTCCGCTCGTCGGTCGCATCAGATCATCCCGCACTGCGGTGCCGATCAAACGGCGCAGTGACGCGGCGTCCCAAGCACGCATACTGATTAAATCGCCCAGCGGAATCTCGTGTGCGACCATCTCCTCAGATGTCGGCGTTGGATCACTGACGGCATACTCAATCAACTCAAAAGAGGCACGCAGCAGGTCGACGCGACCGACGTCCTGACGCAATTTGCGTTGTTGCCACCAGTGAATCACGACGCCTCGCTTCGTACCGAACAGCAGACTCAAAGCGAACAGAAACGCCCCGGTCAGCACGATGACGGCCCCGGCGGCCATGCGAGGGAACAGCGCACTAATGATGGTGCCGAAAAACGAACTCATCCCGCCGACCAGGCCCGCTCCGAGCGTCATCCGGCGGATATCGTCCGTCCAGAACCGCGCGGAAGCCGGCGGGATGATGAGTGTCGCCACGACCAAGATCAGGCCGACGCTCTGCATGCCAATAATTGTGACAGTCACGACCAACCCAATCAAGAGCGTATCCAGCCAGAAGACGGGCCAACCCTCAGCCGCTGCAAACTGGTCGTCGAAACAGAGGATCGTCAACTCCTTCATCAGCAACATGGTGAGCGTCAGCACCACCGCAGCAACACCTACGAACAGCCATACGTCGTCTGCAATGAGTGATGCCGTCTTGCCGTTGAGATAGGTCTTCAGTCCAGCCGCATTTCCGCCGGGGACCTTCTGCACAATCGTGAACAACGCCGCCCCCAGTCCGTAGAACACGCTGAGCGTCATCGCCATCGCAGCATCTGCTTTGATCCGAGAGTACTTGTCAATCAGCATCACACTGACGGCACCCGCCAATCCGAATGCGAATGCACCGGCGAGCAATCCGGGTAGCCACTTGCCCGTCCCCGGCGAGAGTCCCTCCATCACCAGAAACGCGATCGCAATCCCCGGCAAGGCCGAATGCCCGACGACATCACCCACCAGGGCCCTTTTCCGCAACAACATGAAGGTGCCGACAATGCCCGCAGTGATGCCCAGCATCGTCGTGCCCAGCAGGACCACACGGGTGTTGTAGTCCCGGAGACTGAGAACTCTCCACAAGCGTGAGAGCAGCGGCGGGGTCGGTTTTTGTGCGAGTACCGAGTGGATGGACCCTGGTGACCCTTGTTCCCAAACTCCGCTTGGGAACGCACCGGTTTGAGAACTCCGTTTTTCGAGTTTCACGACACTGACGACCGTCTCCTCAGGTTCGCGAAACGGAGTTTCGAGGGCGTGCGTTCCCAAACGGAGATTGGGAACGAACGGAATTGCATTTTGTACCCCTCCAGCGCCGAGCAACAGTCCGAGGATGAGTGCGACACTCATCACTGCCCCTCCGCCAGCCGTGTGCCAACTTGATCGAGCAGTGCCAGGCGACCGCCGTACGTGCGGCGAAGGTTCTCTTCGGTGAAGACCTCTGTCGTCGGTCCAGAGGCGACTAGACGCATATTGAGGAGCAGGACATGGTCAAAATAGTCGGCGACCGTTTGCAGGTCGTGATGCACCACGAGAGCCGTCTTGCCGGTGGAACGTAAATCACGAAGAACCTGCAGAATGGCCCGCTCGGTCGCCGCGTCTACACCGGCGAACGGCTCATCCATCAAGTAAAGATCCGCCTGTTGCACCAGTGCTCGCGCGAGGAAGACTCGCTGTTGTTGACCGCCCGAGAGTTGACTGATCTGCCGCCGCGCAAAGTCGGCCAATCCGACCCGGTCGAGGGCTTCGCGGGCCTCTTTCCGCCACTTGCGAGACACTGGCCAGAACCAGCCTATCTTTCCGTAGAGCCCCATCGCGACGACGTCCTGTGCACTGACGGGAAAGTCCCAGTCGACACTCGTCCGTTGCGGCACATACGCCACCCTAGAGCGTTGCTCTTCATAGGGCTGCCCAAAGACGTGTACCTCGCCGGACACCTTGGGAACGAGATCGAGGGCCGCTTTGATCAGCGTACTTTTGCCGGCTCCGTTCGGACCGACAATTGCGATCAATTCACCAGCTGGAGCGTCATAATCGATATCCCAAATGACGGGCCGCCGGTGATAAGCGACCGTCATGTCATGAATCGACAGTGGGGACGACTGGGGATGCTCCGAAGCATGTGTCTCCGCGGGAACAGTTGCCTGAGAAAGAGTCTCCGAGGTAGAAGTCGCACTGGTCACAATTGTGTACGCCAATCTTTGAAGTTGCTAACTCGCTTAGTCCGTGACTCCGCTCAGCTTCCCATTCATTCCCTTTTCCGGAGCTTCACCACCAAGGGCCCGAGCGATCATGGTTGCGTTGTGATCGATCATGCCAATGTACGTGCCTTCGTAAGTTCCCGCAGCACCCATCGCATCAGAGAACAGGGTGCCCCCGTTTTCTACGTCCCAGCCTCGGCTCTTGGCACCATCGATGACCGCCTGCATGTTCGCTTCGTTGACACTCGACTCCACAAAGAGTGCCGGAACTTTCTTTGTCACCAGCATGTCGACCAACCGGTTGATGTCATCAACCCCCGGTTCCGACTCCGTCGTAATCCCCTGAACCGACTCGACCGGAATCCCATATGCCCGGCTGAAGTACTCGAACGCATCATGAGCCGTCACGAGATACCGCTGTGATTCCGGAATCGTGCCAATGACTTCACGTGTGTAAGCATCGAGAGTCTCAAGCTCCTTCTGATACGCCTCGGCATTGGTGCGGTACTCGTCTGCATTCGCAGGGTCATACTCAATCAACTTCGCGGCTACCAATTTGACCGCCTGACTCCACAACGAGACATCGTTCCACACATGCGGATCGGGATGCCCCTCGAACTCGGGGGGTGATCGCAGGTCGCTCTTCGCAATATTGGCTGTCACGGCATACACAGGCTGACCGTTCCCAGACAACGTCTCGAACGTGTCTTGCATGGGCCCCTCCAGCAGGAGACCGCTGTAGAAAACGACATCCGCTTCCTGCAATCGCACGACATCACTCCGCGTCGGCACGTAGAGGTGGGGATCGACCCCCTCGCCCATCAGCGATGTCACCTCAGCCCGGGCACCGGCGACCTGCGAGACAATGTCCGCCACCATCCCCGTGGTGCAGACGATGGAGTAGACACCATCCGAACCACCCGCTGTCGGTGTCGCAGGACTCGAAGATCCACAACCTGGCACCCAATAAAGAATCGCAAGCCAACACCACAGAGGTACCAATGTCGGAGACCATCGATCAACGAATCGCATTGAAGTTTCCTGCTCCCAAAACTTTATTTTTGATTGTACAAAAACAGATCATCCCATTGCAAGACCTGAGAATTCGCTATACTGCACCGCTCGAAAATCCCCGAATCAGCGCCTCCCTGAAGGCTTCCGCCATGAGTGACAAAAGCAATCTCCTGAAAGTCAAAACCGCATTGGCGGAAAAGTACGAGCGGCTCTCAAGAAGCGCCAAAAGCGTTCCCAAGACGCGACAGTTCTCATGCAGGGCCGTCAGGTACCGCCGCCAAGTTGCCCAGATGCTGCACGGCTCGGATTCCTGAAGCGAATCCTATCCCGCACCAGCGAAGAGATCCGGTTGATGCCGCATCAGTCACACCGAGCCATCTTGCGTGGCAGTGGACTCTTCCGATCGAGTCTCTCGCTGCACGGGATCTTCGAAGATCTCTACCTCTTCTCCGGCGAGTGTCTCCAAGAGTCGCCGAGTGAGTTGCGGCAGTCCCTGCCCGGTCGCTGCTGAGATCAGCATGACCTGGGAACCTAACTCCTCACTGAGCAACTCGGCCGTTGCCTCTGCGTCCGGCAACTCACACTTCGAAACGCACACAATCTCGGGCCGCTCCATCAGCGAAGCATCGTACAACCGCATCTCCTCACAGATCTGTCGGTAGTTGGCGATGGGATCGGTCTGATCCATGGGGGAAGGTTCAACCAGATGCACCAGCACTTTCGTTCGTTGGACATGCTTGAGAAACTCGTGCCCCAATCCAATGCCCGCGTGCGCTCCTTCGATCAGTCCCGGAATGTCTGCCACGACAAACTGATGCTCGAACCCCAGCCGCACGAGTCCCAGATTGGGATACTTCGTCGTGAATGGGTAGTCGGCAATCTCCGGCGTCGCATTCGACATCCGACTAAGCAACGTTGACTTGCCCGCGTTCGGTTTGCCAACCAACCCAACATCTGCGATGAGCTTCAACTCCAAAGCGATTTCACGGTTCTCGCCATGTCCGCCATATTCAAACTCGCGCGGTGCCCGGTGGGTCGACGTGGCAAACCGCTTGTTCCCGCGGCCGCCTTTCCCCCCGCGTGCGACCACGACCTCATCCCCCTCTTCCGCCAAATCCTTCAACAGATGACCGCGATCGGCGTCCCGCACGAGCGTTCCCGGCGGCACGAGCACAACGGCATTTTCGCCGCGTTTTCCCGTCTTGAGACTTCCCTGCCCGTGCTCTCCCCGCTCTCCTCTCCAATGGCGATGCCCTGCGATGTTCGCCAGACTCCCGAGATTTCGCTCCGCCCTGACAATCACATGTCCCCCGTGACCCCCATCGCCGCCATCCGGCCCGCCACGGGGCACATGTGACTCCCGGCGAAAGCTCATGCAGCCATTCCCACCATCCCCCGCCTCACATGTAATTAGCACCCGATCAACAAACATCAATCACCACAGACTGCGATAGGTTTCCACGAAAACATCACCAACCTTGACTGTAACAAGTCTGCCTTACCTCCGTCGTCCCCATCCACAGCCCTCTGGTGGACCAGTCTCTCAGCAACGGTCAAGAACGAGACCAAATCGCAAGCACCCCGGCTGCTCTGGAGCAGCCGGGGTGCTTCATTTCACTGGATCTGACGTCGGCGAGCGTTGTCCGACTACTCGCCACCCGATGTGGCAGTCGGGTTCTTGGCGTCCATTTGTTCGATCCACTCGCGGATCAGTGCAACCCCCTCATCATCGATCAACCGCCGGGGAAGTTCGGGCATCATAACTCCAGGCTCGGTGGAATCGAGTCGGTAGAGCAGGATCGACTCGTCCGGTTTGCCCGGGACGATGCCGAATTTACGGCCACCCGAGCCACGACCGGCGGCGACGGGGGTCTTCATGATGCCGAGTTTGGTGGCGTCCTGCTGGTGGTAGTTCAAGTCCAGACCAGAGGTGCGCGCCGGACCGGTCGCACTGTGGCAATGAGCACAATTGACATCCAACCAGGCGCGGGCTCGTTCGTCGATGGTGCCCGATGACGGGTCAGTCGCTTTGGCAACTCGCGGGGCCTGCTCAGGTGCTGGTGCACCACTCAGGATGCCAACCTGACTCCAATGGGCGAGTTGGTTGTGCGTTCCGCTCTCGTAGTCATAGCCCTTGTTGAGATTACGGGCCTTGGGACCAAGCGGACGGAACTTGTCACCGACGACGTGACAGCTTTTGCACTGATTTGCGTTCGGGATGATGTAGTTGTTCTCGCGATCTTTTCCATGAATGTCGACCCAACTCACGTCTTCGGTCCCGCCGCCCAGGCTGAGAGTGGCTTCTGTTTGTTCGTCATTCCAGACATAGCTGAACCCGTACCACCCACTCGGCTCGTGTTTGATGATCCGGGTCTCGATCAACTTCTCTCCCTGAGACGGGTCGCTCATATCGTGGAGCGCTCCGAAAGACTTGACCAGCAGGGTGCCCACAGGGAAGTCCAATTCGCCGTCCTCCGTGTACTTAGCCGATTTGCCCTCCGGCAGTCGCACGAAGCGGTGCTTCGTGGCGTAGTCTGCGAAGAGCTCTGTGTTGAGATCGTAGGGGATTACGCCGTCTGCCGGCTCCTGCGAAGATCCGTCGCCCGTGAACAGCCCGTACTCGGAAAGCTTCTCCGGGGCAGCCCGATAGATGGCCACCGTCTGTGCGTCGTTGGGGTCGATCTCCTGGTGGTCATCGAGCTTGACGGCAGCTAATTGCTCTCCCTGTCCGGTGTACTGGCTGAGGTCGCGATCAACGATTGCAGTCGCGGGATCGGCGTCTTTCATCTCTAACAGGTTGATGTTGACGATGTCGACGTTATCGCCATTGTTCCAAAGCAGCAGACCTTCTTCTTTCGGGAACTTGCCATCAACCACTTTCTCGGGATTGACCACCCCGTCGTAAAACACCTGTGCAACCTGGTCCCCGATGATCGCTTTGAGCCAATCTTGACGAGGCCCCCCGGGATTCATCCCCCCTCCGGTAATCAGATTGTCATGCACGTAGATTCTGGAGCAGTAGGCACTGTAATTCTTATCTGTCACCGGTCGATCAGCGAGATAGTAACTGTAAACCCCCACACTGAATGTGTCGTTGTCTGTGATCTCGTTCTCAAAGATCTCCACATCATCGAATGCCATGACTGTGATCCCGGTGCCGGGTGGCACGCTAGCGACAATGTTTCCAACGGGCGCGAAGTTGGGATGGTTGTTCTTGTAGATCTTGTTGTCGAATACACGACAGTGGCTACCGTTGGCCAGTTCGAGACCCGGCATGTCAAAGACGAGCACGCCACCCGTGTTATTTGTCGCAATGTTCTCATAGACATCAGAGCGGAGGGAGTTCTCAATTTCGATGCCTGCGACGTTGTATTCGACACGGCAGCGACGGACGATAATGTCGCGAGACTGTCCGACATAAATCCCTGCGTCAGAAGCCCCAATGGCCACGCAGTCTTCAATCAACACGTTCTGGCACTGCACTGGATAGAAGCCGTAGGCTCCGTTACTCGCCTTCGGCCCGCCGGTCCATTCGGTGCGGACGCCGCGAAATGTCACGCCATTTGCCCCCAGCACCTTGATTGCGTTACCAATCGTGTCCTCAATCGCCAAGTCTTCAATCACAAATGCATCGCCTGTGGCTTCAATCCCCTTACTGCCGGCATTCTGATTCTTGAACGAGAGAATCGTCTTGTCGATTCCGCGCCCACGGATCGTAATATTATCCTGGGTACTGATGACTTCCTGGACGAATTGATACGTGCCCTCTTCGAGCTGAATCACATCTCCCGGAACGGCACCGATTAACAAGCCTTGAATCTCACTCTCGGCCTTGGAGTGTGGCTTCACCGTATGAACTTGTGGTTTGAGCAAATCAATCCTTGACGCAGTGGGAGCCTTGCTCATCGCCAACCCGGCAGCCATCACGAGGACCACGAACGAAGTAACCGCAACGGCGAGTGGTTTCATTGACATACCTAACTTCCTCGTCGATTTCGAACGACCGGTTTGACAAACCAAGAAAAGACAGAATCGCCGACCATTGAGGTGCTTGCACGCACCGCCGACGAAATGTGAGAGAAGCTCTTCGACTCGATCGTAAGCTTGCTAATCATTCGTGTCAAATAACTGGCCTGTTCGCTTGACTTCAGACTGACTGGTAACCCTGGCAGAATTCCACGCGTGTTATCCACAGGACCTTCAGTCGGAGGTAACCTGCAGGTCTGAGGTGGAGAGAGGATCGGCTTAGTTGAGTTCTTGGAATCGATAGCGGCAAATTCAACCTCTGAAAACATGTGTTCACAGATCGATCTGGCGAAGCCCATCTTATTCTGTCGTACTTCATTTGCCAGAAAGTGACCGAACCTCTTCACTATTCAGCGCGCGATCAAAGACGGAAATCTCGTCGAGACGGCCTTCCCAAGTCGCCTGCTGATCGCCGCGTCCCCCGAAGATCAACTCTTCGATCGCTGTCGGTGGCTGTTCCGAGGATGTAATTGCAATCTCGGGTTCCGACCGTCCATCAAGGTAGATTCGGACCTCTTGACCATCACGGACGAAGACCACGTGGTGCCACGTCCAGCGTTCAACTTGCGACTGACCAGCCACCGTCTCCCCATCATGGAGGTAGATGAGACGTCCCGAGTGAGACGTCCCGCCGACTCCCAGATGATCGCCCTGTGAAGTGAGACCGTGATCTCTTCCCCGCGAGAACATCCAACCCGCGATCTCCCGAGCATCGGTCGGCATCCCGTTCCAGCACCACAGAGAAATCGAATACTGATTGTCCAGGTCAGCGACACGAGATCGCAGGCGTCCGCCCACAAAGTGAGCCGCACGATTGGTTTCCCCATCCTCACAGAAGCGGTCGGAGGCTGGACCTTCCAGGAAGTAAGCCACACCCGGCTCGTAGATCGCATCATGGTCATTTCCGGAAGAATCGACGGCTCGCGGGGCTGCGAACTCGTCCATCCGCCAGTAGGCCACCGGCTTTGCGCCAATCACTGCTTGTGCAAGCGGGCCACGGCCCTGGCGATAAGAGCGACGCGGTTGTTCGGCCACCTCTTCCAATAACTTTAGGTCCGCCTCGACGATCTTCGGCTCAGCGGTCACCTCAAGACCCGCCGAGCGAGCAGCCCAGGTATTGTAGCCACCGAGAAGATGCTGCTCGGGTGGAGGGATATATCCGTCGCCCCCATTGGCCAACTCGATGACCATCGTCCTTGTCAGTGGACTTTGCAGTTTGAGCTTCAGTCCGGTGAGTGCGTACGTTTCGTTGGGTGTTGTGGCAATCGCGATGTCGCCAATCCGCAGTGCCTGCACAACGATCTCCGTCGATTGCCGTTCATGGAGAATGATCTGCTCACGTGCATAGACCTCGGTCGTGTCCTTCGGCGGTCGGTCGCCCATCTCCGCAACGACACCCTGTGCCCACTTCAGTCGTTGCTGGTCCGGCACACGATAGTTCATCTGCAAACGTGCCTCGGCCATTGCCAGATCGACGTCCGATTCGTATTTGATGGTGTCATACGCTTCGAGAGCGATCCGCAGCAGTCCCTCAGAGAACTCGTCAATCTTCTGCACATCGTTCCGCTCGGCCGCCGGAATCGTGTAGTCACGTCGCCAGATGTCGCCGCTGCATCCGTGCGACATGATGCCAACGAACGGCGGATGCTCGTCACCAGTGTCCTTACCAATTTGTTGCTGCAATCCTTCACAGAACAGGCCGAAGTAATCTGCACTCAATGCCTGATCGCTGAAGTAGTGCATCGAGAAATTGGCCAACACCGCGAGCGGGCGACCCTCGGTCGACTGGAATGCAATCAGTGACAGATCCGGGTCTTCAGGCCCTGACTCTCCAGTGACGTCATCCCAATTTGCACCCGCATGCATGTTGGCTCGCACCGTCGGGTTGCCGAATGGATCCTCCGCCACCCGGTCGGGGCGTCGAATCCACCTCCTGAGCGCTGTGAACTCAGCCGCGTTCCCAACAGCCCACCCGACCTGTGCCGGTTCCAAATTCGCCTCCGCAGTCGCAATCGCCTCCGCGATTTTTTCACGCAGATACGGCACATACGCATCATCCTGTTCGGTCCCCAGGCAACTCATGGACGAGGGAGCCGAGTGTGTGTGTGTCGCCGAAATGAGCATGCGATCTGCTGCGATCTCCGTTCGTATCGCTGCAAGTGCTTTCGCGTCATCGAGCAACGGGCGAGGCATCATGCAGCTGTCGACCACCACGATCGCGAGTCGTTCGTTGCCGTCGTCGAGGACAATCGCCCGGGCATGTAGACGCGTGTTTACGGTGTCGACCGTGCGGCTGAGCATGCCTCCGTTAACCAACACTGGCAGTTTGTCAGGCGTCACGTCGACAATCGCCGCCCCCGCCTGGAATTCGGCTGATGCATTGTTCGTGAGGAGGAAAATGGTCAAGCAGCAAAGCCAACATCGCAGATGCGTACTCATCAGCAGTTCCTCTTGGTGTTGCTTCGGATCTTCAACAGGCAGCAAACGAACGTCGGTGGCCGTGCATTGTTGCACGAACTGACCGGAAGTGACATCATAGGTTTCTCGCCTTCCACGCACACCCACCAATCTTCTCACCACCCTACGGGAGCCCCACCATGCTGAACAGACGATCGTTTCTCGCTGCTTCGACAGCCGCTCTCACTGCTCCCATGTTCGGTGCCACTCCGGTCGTTGCCTCTCAGAAATCGTCTCGCAAGAAGATCGCTTTTCTCGGCACGGTCGTCTTTCGACATTCGCACGCTCAGCACTTTCTCGATCGTCACGTCATGGGCTACACGTGGAACGGACACTGGCAGGAGCCGCGATTCGACGTCGCCTCCGTGTACATCGACCAGTTCCCTGAGAACGACCTTGCTCGCGGACGCATCAAGCGGCACAAGCTCAATCAGTTCGACAGCATTGCTGATGCACTGACACTCGGCGGCGACAAACTGGCCGTCGATGGCGTGGTCATCATCGCCGAACATGGCAACTACCCCCGTAACGAGAAAGGACAAACACGATACCCGCGATACGATTTCTTCAAAGAGGTCGTTAAAGTCTTCGAGGACAGTGGCCGTTCCGTTCCTGTCTTCAACGACAAACACCTTTCGACGAAGTGGGAGGAGTGCCAAGAGATGGTCGACGATTCACGCCGACTTGGCTTCCCCTTCCTTGCCGGCTCCTCACTGCCGGTTACTTGGAGGCTGCCGTCGATCGACATGCCCTTCGACGCGCCACTCACCGAAAGCGTGTGTGTGGGTTATGGAGGAGTCGACAGTTACGATTTTCATGCACTGGAGACGGCCCAGTGCATGTCCGAACGTCGCAAAGGCGGTGAAGTCGGCATCGAGAATGTGCACGCAGTGCGTGGCGAGAAGATGTGGGAGATGCTCGCAGCTTCTGATCGCGAGACAACCCGACGTTTGATGGTCTCAGCCCTCTGTTGCAGTCACAATCTGCCGGTCGAAGAAGGGTATCCCGCGGATCGCATCACCTTCGAATGGGCGAAGAAGACGCTGCCCGACACGACCGCCTACTTCATCCAGCACCGCGATGGCTTTCGCACGACGATGTTCCTGACCGGTATCAGTGACTTCAACTACGCAGGTCTGCGCAGCGATACGAACGAAGTTGTCGCGTGCCAGATGTACCTGCCCATGCCAGGCACGAGTGCGACGACCGCTGACTTCTTTAACCCCCTCGCACGCCATATTGAGACCCTCGTTCTGGAAGACAGAGCCCCCTACCCTGTCGAGCGTACACTTCTCACATCCGGCATGGTGATCGGTGGCGTCGAGTCCCTTCACGCGGGACAGGTCAAATTCACAACACCCGAGATGGCGGTCAAGTATCAGGGGCCACACGAGTCGCATTTCCGCGGCGCTTGACGCGTCACTGCACCGATTCGAATTGCTCCTCCATCGACTTCACCTGGGTCGCGGGCACGTCCTCGAACATGGACCGCACCACTTGGATGACGCCGCGGACCATCTCATCCTCGACCTCCGGTGCCCAGCCAACGGGGGATGCGTACTGGATGCGAATGACTTTTGCCTGGTAAGCATCGACACGAACCAACTCCCGAGTTGGGATGTACAGGTTGTGCTCTCCCATGTAGGCGAACACCATCATCGGTAAACCGAAGCGACGGAGCTGGTCCTTGATCCGCATCCCGATCGGAGCACAGACCTCACCCTGCATAGAGACGAACGCCATCGGACCAATGCGAGTGACGATCACTTCTTCGTACTCACACGGGAACTCGCGAGGTTCGTCGTATTCTCGCACAAGAAAGCCATCATCGGTGCACACCCGGTCGGTCGTTCGCTTGGGGAACGGGATATTCTCTTCGTGATGTTTGAGGAGTTGGCGAATCCAGTTCGTGCCCCGGTCGGGATGCGGATAGGGGACCAGACCGATATTCAACGGCACATTTCCCTCCTCCGCGAGTTCCTTCGCCTCTTCGTACGAGAGAGGCTCAGCCAGCGGCAACGGGATGACTTCGAGCTTGGAACTGATCGGCCCAGTCACATCTTGCAGGGGACCATTCACAATTTGAATGACGGAGTCCGCCAGTTCGTGCCCCAGTTCGTGCATTTGCTCTTTCGTGCCGTACATGATCAAACCCCGGTCGGGGAATTGGTTGCCTCCGCACGCGTCTGCGTACATCGCAAAGACACCGGGCATCGCTTGCTCGACCTCATCGACCGCGTATCCCGGATGACCTGTATCGATCTCAGTGCGTGAGAATTGCAGTGGATGCGTCGGATGATTGAACAGCACAGCGACCGGCTTGTCGTCCACGTCGACCTGCATCACCTGAATCTCGGAGTCAACCGGTGCGTGCCCGACACTCTGGACAAAATATCCGTTCCCGCTACCAATCTTCACAGTCGCCGGCCCTCTCTCGGCTGCAACGGCCTCTTTGATGAGTTCAAAGCTGCGATTGGCCAGCCAGCGACCGTACTCGAAATTGTCCGGCACGATTTGAATCGGAGCCGCATGGTTGTGCGTCGAGAGAATGATCAGCCGTGATGCATCAATGTCGAGTTCGTCCTTGCAGAGCTTTCGCAGAATGGGCGTCGCGACATCGAGACAATTGAGGTCGTAGGTCACGATGGCCAACCGCTGCTGACCATCATTGAGGACCAACGCCCGGGCGTAAATGTCATGCGTCACCCCCGACGGCTTCACCCCCATCACAAGAGTAAGCGGCTCATCGTCCGCAGGGGTAATGACAGCCTTCGCGGTCCCCGCCCGCATGACAATCGCATCATCCGCACTGAGCGTCTGCGAATTCACTCCGCAGCACGCGAACAGCCAGCTCACGATCGACCAAGTCCAAATGCTGCTCTTCATCACTTGTCACTCCGGATGTCTATCAAGCCGTTACTCTGCAGCCTTGATGTCGAAACACAGCAATGTCTCCCAGTCACGCACATACAGGGCACCGTTGGCGACCACCGGATGCGGCCATGCCTGCTTCTGACTGCGGTCCGGTTGCTCCAAGCGTCCATGCTCGCGATACTCTTCGGTGTTCGGTTCGACCAGCGCCACCTCTCCCGACTTGTGACCTCGCACATACAACCTTCCGTCCGCATAGCAAACCGACGCTGCACCCACCGACCGGTCCTGCCATTTGAACTCGCCTGACATGAAGTCTGCACAGAACATGCCGGACCGTGTCGTCCCATAAAGATGACCGTCCAACAACACGGCGCCACCAATACCCGGTGTCAGCTTGTTGTTGAAGTAGACTTCCTTTGCTGCGATCCCCTCTCCTTCCACCGTGAGTTCGACGAGTCCCCCACCCGTTCGTGAGCCTGCTGCGAAGACGTGATCGTCTTGCACAATCGGTGTGAGAATGTTCGCTCCGGGATCAATGATCTTTTCGTACATCCACAGGAACTCTCCAGATTCGGCATCAACTCCGACCAGCCCCGACCGGACAAACTGCACGAACTGCTTTCGTCCACCTCCGTGTGAGACCATGATCGATGAGTACTCGGCGGTCCCACCCTCAGGCACCGACGACTCCCACACAACCTCGCCCGTCAGCTTGTCGAGTGCCACCAGCGAAGCTCGTTCTCCGCCAGGAGTGCAGATAACCCGATCACCATCGACCAACACCGATTCCGAGTAGGCCCACGCACCGTACTCGCCGGCGAAATCCTCTTTCAGTTGGCGCTGCCATTTCTGCTCGCCACTCTCCGAGTTGAGGCATGTCAGTTCTCCATCTGAGGACAGACAATAGATCTGATCGCCATCCACCGTGGGCGTGCTGCGTGTGCCGGGGTACTGCGGACCACGGTTCTTGCCAACCTTGCCAATCGGCGACGACCACAGCTCGTCCCCGGTCTGTTCGTTGAGAGCCAGGGCAAACTCATCCTCGCCGCGTGTCGTCTGCACATACACGCGTCCATCCACAATGGACGGTGACGAGTAGCCCGTGCCGAGATCTGTCCGCTTCCAACGGAGCGCGGGTCCGTCAGCTGTCCACTCCTGCAGCAGCCCGGACTCCGCCGAGCGTCCATCTCGATTAGCTCCCCGCCATTGGGGCCAGTCGTCGCCATTGACCACTGATATCAGACAGTACGACATGATCACAAAGAGCGATGCGAGTCTCACGGCAGGATGTCCCATATTGGAGGCAGAGGAGATTCAGCGCCCAGCGATGCCGGGCCGTGATGGTCATCATACTCGCACGCTGCGGCAACAGCATCCATCAGTGCTAAAGACCTCCGTTTCCCAAGCCGACGGCTCTGCCGTCGAACGATCTCCTGTTGATGGCAGAGCCGTCGGCTTGGGGCCGGTCGAACATCTCGGTAGGATGGCCGCCCCATGTCTCGCACGACTTTTCGACTGATCCTGCTCATCTCGTGTGCCCACGCGTTAGTGCACGTGTTCGAACTCGCATTGCCGAGTGTTGAACAGATGATTGGTGCTGAGTTTCATGTGGGCACCAAACAAACGGGCTTGCTGGGGACCGTCTGGCGAATTCCGTTCGGTATCGGAGCCGTGTTCACAGGGTGGCTCGTCGATCGATACGGATCGAAACCCTTGCTGCTGATTTACCTCGCCGGCTGTGCGACCACTTGCTTGATCGCCGGTCTGGCACGAACTTTCGACGGCGTGTTTCTGACGATGCTGTTAATGGGGAGTTTTGCCAGCATTTACCACCCTGCCGGTCTAGCGTTGATCTCACACGAAACAACGCCTGAGACACGCGGAGCCGCACTCGGCTGGCATGGCATCTTCGGCTCGCTCGGCATCGCGGGGGCACCATTCCTCGCCGGGATTGTATTTGCGAGCGGAGATGTCACGTGGCGCGAATATTACATGGCCCTTTCGATACCAGGGTTCGCACTCATGGTTGTCCTTGCCTTGCGACTGCATGAAACACGACCCATCCGAGCTTCTGACGAGGCGGTCCCAAGAGTTGGCGGCGTGGATGATTTCGACAAGAGCGACGTTCGACGCTACGCCATCCTGCTCACGACGGGCGTCCTGTCCGGCTTCATTTATGCGGCCTTCATGCACTTTCTGCCCCGGTATCTTGATGAGGCGGGCTTTGCGGTCGCCGGCGTGTCGTCGGCAGGAATGCGAAATCGCTTGGCGGCTCTCGTGCTGGCTTGCGGGATTATCGGTCAGTCTGTCGCAGGTCGGTTCGCCAAGCCGGGTCGACTCGAATGGGGACTGACGATCATTCTTTTCGCCAATGCGCCTTTGCTGTTGTGGATGGCCTTCGCATCGGGCCACTCGCGAGTGGCTGCAACCTGCCTGTTGGCGTTGGTGCACTTTATGAATCAGCCGTTCTACAACAGCCTGATCGCCGAGTACGTCACCGCCCGTCGCCGCAGTTTGGGATACGGGTTTAGTAACATGGTGTGCTTCAGCATCGGCGGACTTGGTCCCACATTCGCCGGTTTCACGCAAAGCGATGAGTGGACGTATGGCGGACTCGCGATCGTTGCTGCAGCAGGCGGGTGTGTGGCGTTAATGCTCGCGATCTCCCGCACCCGTCAGTAAACCTCGGTGATCGGGTCATGCAAGGAGAGGTACTGCGGACGCCCCGAGGGGTCGCTGATCGTTGCATGTTGCGTGTCGATGCCAAGGTTTCGGTAGACGGTCGAAAAAACCTCCTGCACATGGACGGGTCGGGTGTGAGCACGCTCGCCCAGACGGTTGGTGCTGCCGATCGCCTGACCCGTTCTCATGCCGCCGCCAGCCATGAAAGCACAGCTGACTTGCGGCCAGTGATCGCGTCCGCCGCCAGCGTTGATCTTCGGAGTGCGGCCAAATTCGCCCCAGACGAGCACGGTGACATCGTCCAATATTCCTCGTTCGTCGAGGTCCGTGATCAATGCGGATACGCCTTGATCCAGTTTGGAGCCATGATCGCGAACGAGTCCCTCATTGTTGCCGTGGCTGTCCCAACGACCGTAGCTCATGGAGACACAACGCACCCCCGCTTCGACCAGTCGCCGCGCCATGAGGATGTGCTCGTTGATTGTGGGAGACCCGTCATATTGAAACTTGAACGGCTTGCCGTCGCCGTAACGTGCTCGGAGTGCAGGGTCTTCCTTGGAAAGGTCGAGTGCGTCAATCAACTTGCTGGAGGTGAGGACGTCAAACGCGCGCTGTTCGTAGGCATCGAGAGCTTCAAGCTTGCCTGTGGCGTCGACGTCACGACGCAAGTTGTCGACGCTACTCAAGAGTTGTTTGCGGTTGCTCAGCCGGTCGAGGGTGATGCCATTGAGCTTCATGTCGGCCATGCCCTGTCCGTTGGGCTGGAAGGGGGCGTAGGTCGGGCCGAGAAAGCCGGGCGTGCCAGGGTTCTTCCACACACCGACATCTGCCAGACCAACATATGACGGGACACTGCGGTCGACCGGTCCCTGCAACTTTGTGAGTACGCTGCCGAGTGCAGGGTGCCCGCCCATTGAACGGAGTTCGGCGTGCCGCCAGCCGGTCATGCATTGAAACGAGTCATGCCGTCCTTCACAGCCCACGACTGCTCGCAGCACGACCGACTTGTCCATCAATTGAGCAATCTTGGGGAAGCACTCGCCAATTTGAATGCCGGGCACGTTCGTTGAGATGGGCTGAAACGGCCCGCGAATCTCCTTGGGGGCTTCGGTCTTGATCTCCCACATATCCTGATGCGGCGGCCCTCCTCCCAGGAAAATGTTGATAACCGCCTTGTGACCGAGCGTCGTCCCACTCGCGGCTTCCGCTCGGTAGATATCAGCAAGGTTGAGGCCGGCTGCACCAACGCCGAGGGCACCAATCTTGAGAAATGAACGGCGGGAGACGCCATCGCAGTACCCGGCTCGACTGGGTTTTGACCCGTACAGTGTCAGCATGAATCGGCTCCAAAGTGTGCGATATCCGGTCGACGCATCCCAAGCTTCGCTGGCTGAAGATTATCCCAAGCCTGGTTGCTTCCGTCTAGGGCAAGCGACTCTCTCCCAATCTACGGTCACATCGAACTTGCCGGGTGCCAGGAAACTTCTTGACTCGCATGGACGGCTGAATAGACTGGAATTGAGCCAGCAACTCTTCCAAATGGGCTGATTGACCGGATTGTTGCAGCTGTGTCGATTGCAGGCATGCTCTGGTTCACGCAACCTTGGGCGAGTCTGTTGAAGTTTGATCATGAAGTGTTCGACACTTTAGGGGAGGGCGCCTGTCTGCGCAGTCGCTAAGCTGACTGTCTGCGTGCGGTCCACACTGTAACCAAGGAACTTCTTATGGCCTCGTCCGACAAGCCGACTGCCGTCCACTTCACGCTCATCTTCTTTGTGATGGCGACGTTGATCCTGGCAGTGATGACCTATTTGAACTACCGCGACCTGACAGATGTTCGCGTGCAGAAGGATGCTCTGCAAAACGAAGTCTCCGCTGCCAATACGGGGATTGCGAACCGCATCGCTGAAATCGATGCCATGAAGGCCGCACTTGGTTACAATTTCCCTGACGTGGGAGCAACCGGCCAACCCGGGACAGTCCTGGGACAATTGACAACCGATCTCGCAACGGTCGGTCGGGACCTGCAGGAGCCCACTGTGGCGGCAACTGGAGTTGCCATGCGGGCTAAAATCAGCCAACTGGAAGCGGAACTGGCCTCGACACAACAGTCGCTGGAGGAGGTCCAGTCGCAACTGTTGGCAGTTCAGTCACGCTACCAGGGACAGGTCGACGAGATTCAGAAATCGCAGCAAGGATCCGAGTCCAACCTGCAGACTTTCATCGCCGATCGGGATGAGATCGTCAGCCAGAAAGATGCTGAGCTCACCCAACTGCGGGGTGACTACCAAAGTGCTCTCACCCAGAAGGGCGCAATCGAAGACCAGATGGTCAGCATGCGAAAAGGTTTTGAGGAAAAACTCGCTCAGCTGACGAAGGACATCACTCAACTCCAACAGGAGTTAGACGACGTTAACCGCGTGAGCTTTGAGGTGCCCGATGGCGAGATCCGTCGTGTCGACAACAACACGCGGACTGTCTGGATCAACCTGGGTGACGCCGACAGCCTCAGGACTCAAACAACCTTCAGCGTCTACGATCACGACCATCATGGTGTGGCGCGTGGACCGGAAGACATCAAGGGACGGGTCGAAGTCGTCCGCATCCTGGGCCCGCACCTTTCACAAGCTCGCATTCTGGAAGAAGACCTACTCCGTCCGATGTCCGAAGAAGATGTCGTTTACTCGCCTGTTTGGTCTGCAGGTCTCACAGAGAGCTTTGCTTTTGTCGGCGAGATCGACTTTGACGGTGATGGTCAAAGTGACCGCAATCAATTGCACGACATCCTCGAACAATCGGGGGCCACCATCTCCGTCGAAATCAATGACGAAGGCTACCGGATCCCCGAAGATGCGGTGATCACCAAGGATACGAAGTTCCTGATCCTGGGTCATACCCCGGACCCGGCTGACTTTGCAGCCGAAGATCCCAACCGCGAGCGAATCAACCGGATTCTGGCAGAGACTGCCCAAATGAAAGAGCGGGCATTACGACAGGGTGTGCGGATCCTCAGCTTGAACGAATTCCTGGCCTTTATGGGGTATCGTCCGACACAGCGGCTATTCCTGCCCGGATCGAACATGCCGTACACCCTGCAAGGTGGCAGCGAAGATGCCATCGGAAACCCGGGAGCCCGTTACTCCACTGGTCGCACTTCCGAATTGTTCCGTCGTGACTACGACGCAAAAGGTGAGATCGTGAAGCCCGGAACGCGTAATTACGGGAACTAATTGGCCCTTCATGCTTCGCCGTCTCGGCAAGACCGATCTGTTCGTCACCCCGGTCGCGATGGGCTGTTGGCCGATCGCCGGGATCACGAGTATTGACGTGACCGAGGCAAACAGCCTCGACACATTGTCTGCTGCTTTTGACGCGGGCATTAACTTCTTCGACACCGCCTACGTCTACGGCTATGACGGGCAGAGTGAACGCCTGATCGGTCGCGCGCTTGGCCCCCACCGCGATCGCATCATTCTCGCCTCCAAGTGCGGCATTCACTGGGAAGAAGGCAAACAGGTCAAAGACGGGCGCCCTGAGACCATTCGCAGGCAATGTGATGAGAGCCTGCGTCGACTGGGCACCGACCGCATTGACCTGTATTACCTCCACGCCCCAGATCCTGAGACGCGGATCTGTGAAACGGCCGAGGCCCTGCGGGGATTGCTGGATGCTGGGAAAGTCCGAGCCATCGGAGTTTCGAACCTGCATACGCTCGACCGCTATGAACAGTTTCAGGCGGTCTGCCCCATCACGGCTTCCCAGCCGCATTACAACATGCTGCAACGTGAGATCGAGGCGGACCAACTCCCTTGGTGCCGCGATCACGACGTCTCGACCATCGTCTATTGGCCGCTGATGAAAGGATTTCTCGCTGGCAAGCTGTCACGCGACCATCAATGGGACCCTCGCGATGGTCGGCAAAAGTACCCCGTCTTTCAAGGCGACCAATGGATCAAGACTCACGACTTCGTCGATCAGCTGCGTACGATTGCAGATGACCAGGGCTGCACGGTTGCTCAACTCGTCACCGCTTGGACGATCGGACGACCAGGCATCACAGTGGCCTTGTGTGGGGCCAAGCGCCCCTCACAAATCAGCGAGACAGCTGCAGCGATGTCCCTCTCCCTCACTGAAGAGACGCTCCAGAGAATCGCGACCGCTATCGAAGAACGAGGCGAGGTTGACTCCCGTGCAGCCGTTTGATGCAGTCCTTACGGAACACACGGCATTTCGTAAACGCATACAGGTTAGTTATTTGTGACACAAGGACGTCCTCCAACAAGAGAATTCTTTTGACCGACGGAATTCGTCCGTTTACGCTGTATGGCAGCTCAAGTGGTTGGCCAGCAGTTGCTCATTGTCTGGGTTTTACGGACATCGGCTCCCGCTTGATGTGACACTTCCACTCGGTGCGGACATCGTTGTTCTTGTCGATGTTTGCTTCGAAGACAATGCGATGGGCTTCTGGAGACCAACAAATGGATGGACATCCTCCCGACACTGATCGTTCGCTGGCCGACTTCGTGACCCTTGAGTACATCCTGCTGGGAGATCTCCGCGACCTCCTTGAGGAGGAGCCCGGCGAACAGACCACTCGCTGGCTCGTCGCCGTTCTCGATACACTCCTCGACACTCTGCCCCGCGAGTTGGCGCTGAAGTCGGAGGAAGGCTATCTCGAAGACGTGCTGTGCGATCACCCACATTGGCAACCTCAAGTGGAACGACTGCGAAGCGAATACATCCGTCTCTGCATCTGGCTGGAAGAACTCCGTGACCGGCTGGTCAGCCGCTCACCGTTCGGCGATATCGCTGATCGCGTGCGTCATGACCTCCGCGAATGGATGGCCGCCCTGCAAGCCCATCACCGACACGAACACCGGCTCTTACAGACATCCGTCAACCTCGAAGTCGGCGGCGGCGACTGATCGCCGGTATTCGCGTCATGTTCGTCAGTGAACATCGTTCATCCCCGTTGAGCCACACATTTGAAATGTGTGGCTCAACGGGGATTCGTCATTCCGGCAAAAGCTGCACAGCGTCTGCAATGACATAGCCGTCCGCTTTCTCGTTTGACACGGTGATGACTGCGTCAGCATCAGTCGAAAACTTGTACGTGCCCAGTGAGAACCACATCTTGTCGATTGATGGTTGCTGTTTCTGATTGAGCGTATGTGCAGCGCGGCCTTCTGCATGGACGATCGTGACTGGGACATTTGTCGCTCGATTCGGATTGGCGGTGTATGAAATGCGGACTTCATAGAGCCCCGACGTCGGCACGCGCGTCTCAAATGAGATGGACTTTGTTCCCGGAGAAGATCCCTGGTCGTGGCGATAGCCTTCGCCAACAAACTGGTGGACCGAACGACTGAAGCCCCACGATCCAGTGCGCATCGCTTGATCGTCGTCAATCACAATTCCGGGGAGGGAGGTCGGGTCGAGACCGTCCGATGAGATCAGTCCCTCCGGAATCGTAAGTACCTGCCCGTCTGTCTCCAATCGCTCACGGAGGGCCGCGTATTCCAGTTGCTGCACAGTGACACCTGCCTCGATGGCCTGACAAGCGGCCGTCGCAGCCGACTGTGCAAGAATCATGAACACGGGTTCCATGCGAATGGACCCATAGGCGATATGCGAAGACGAGAGACAGACCGGCACGAGCAGGTTCGTACACTCATCGGACTTCGGAACGATCGTGCCGTACGCGATCTGGTACGGTCCGCGCGGACTGACCTGGATGTCGCCCTCATTCCGCACATGGCCATTCTCGTCGACATATCGCTGGACGTTGTGGGAGTCCATGTTGTACGAACCAATTCCGATCGGGTGAGGACACGGCCTGCGACGGCGGCAGTCGTGTTCGGTGTGGACCGTATCCGACACCATCCGTCGTGCCTCTCTCACGTAAATTTGGTGCGGCCAGTGACCCGTCTCGACAAATTCATCCTTGGAGAGCCCCCAACGGCTCATGATGCTGCGCACATCCTCAGGCACGGCTGCATCGTTGGCTAGAAAGTACATCAGTCCTTTTTGATATTGCTCGTGTTCGGCAATGATCTCCCGGCGTCGCTCGTAGCTCGCTTCCGGATAGTCATAATTCATCCCGATGTTGTCAGTCGAGAATGCCCCGTGATTGTTCGTGTCCGTCTTGCGATTGGGAGCCGGATCGAATTTCTTGAAGGCTGCTCTCCACCCCGCTTGCAGGTATCGGGCTAACAGTTCGTACTCCCGCGAGTCGTAACCCTCCGGCTTGGGGAACGGCACCCGATTCTCCGGAGCATCCGTCAGGCAGAGGCGGAAACAATACGCCTGCACCCGATGATCAGCCGCCCCTTCTTCGCCCGGTCCACCGGGATGAATACGCGGCAGCAGACCACTCTTCGGGTCGCCCGGCGTCACGTAGGGATCGATCGGAAACTCAAATTGATGGCTTGTTGCCCGACGCGTCTGGACGCCATTCAGGGTTTCATCATATTCGAGGTTCGACTCGCGACCCACCGTGAATGAGACACCGCCTGCTGCCATCAGATCGCCTTCATAGGTGGCGTCGATGAACATTCGACCGTGAAATGTTTTGCCTTTCAGTGTGGAGATCGAGGTGATGCTTGTCCCAGCTTGAGTGACTCCGCTTACGCGGTCGAGCCAGCTGTCGAAGTGAACGGGGATGTTGTGTTCGGCGATGTACCGTTCGTAGATTTGTTCAGCGACGCGCGGCTCAAAGACCCACATCGTGTCGCTGCTCGGGCGATACAACTTGTAGTCCTCGGGGAGTTGCTGACGCCAACTCTTCGGGTCATCGTAGTGCGTCTTAATGCGGCTGTAGAACTCACGAGCCAATCCACCGACGACTTCCTTCCGACCACTGTCGGTCCAACCGAGTCCCGAAGCGGTCAGCCCCCCAAGATGGGTCTCCGGTGCGACGATCACGACCGACCTACCCATGCGAGCGGTCTGGACAGCCGCCATGACCCCGGCGGACGTACCGCCGTACACGACAACATCGTAGATGGGTGTTTCGGCAGCGGTGGAGGACGTCAATCCGAAGGCAATGACCAACAGGAGTGCGATCAGTCGATGGGGCATGTGTTAGTGTCTCGGCGTGGAGGAAATGGACGAGTCACAACTGTCGCAAATGAGATCTCCGATTTCAAATCTCACGTCTGAAATTGCGAACCCAAGGTGTGAGATGCTTGGAGAAAGAAAAAGGAGTGGGCCGATAAGCCGGGTTTTGTCGTGAGCGGTCATTTCTCTGGGACGACGATTGCTCGCCGCCTCGACGCGACCTACCCGGAGGTCAAACGGAGCGGACAACTCCTCCCTCCTGCTCGGTCTTGCTCCCGGTGGGGTTTACCCTGCCATCACTGTCACCAGCGACGCGGTGCGCTCTTACCGCACCGTTTCACCCTTACCTGTGCCGACTGTCTGCCCAAAAGTGACGAGTCACTTTGATACGGGCTCGACAGTCGGCCATCGGCGGTCTGTTCTCTGTGGCACTTTCCCGATCCTCGCGGACGGTGGGCGTTACCCACCACCGTGTCCTGCGGAGCCCGGACTTTCCTCCACGCTGACGATCCGAAGACCGCCCTCGCAGCGACCGCTTGGCCCACTCCTGCAATCATTCTATGGATTTTTCGTCCTGTTCACGCCTGTTTCTGTCCAAGAATGGTGAATTTCGCGGGAAGATTGCTCCGTTACGACTAGAATCATCTAATCCGCAACGTCGCCGGAACGTGAGAAACTGCCCGCAGTCCTCCGGTGAAAGGTGTCTCACAAGGAAATTGACGACCATTTCTTCGGTCTGTAGATTATTATTCGATATGAAGTCACCATAAGGTCGACATGAGAATCGATTCATACGGAGCCGCTTTTGCAGGTTCCGTCAGCAGTGATGGACTTAGAAAGAGCTGGGCCGAGCTTGAGTCTGGATTGTCTTGATGGAACAACAGGCGACATTTGGCGAGTTGATCCCCTGCGGCGGGGGAGATCCGATTCCCCTCAACCGGGTGAGTTTGATGGTCGGGAGACGGTCGAACTGCGACATCTCACTCAGATTCCCAAACATTTCCTCCCAACACTGCCAACTACAGTTGATCAACGGCTATTGGCATCTTCGCGACCTGAACAGCCGCAACGGCGTTAAAGTGAATGGTGTCCGGTGTGATCAAAAGTGGTTATTGCCCGGTGACGAAGTCTCCATCGCCAAGCATCGCTATGAATTGGTCTATCACCCGGAAGGCGACGAGCCGCCACCGGTTGATGAAGACCCATTCGCAATCAGCCTGTTGGAAAAGGCCGGGCTCGCGCGAAGACGCAAGCGTGAGGACTTCGAGACAGCGACTCCTGTCACACGCCAGCGTGATCCCGTTTCCAACAATGACATGGAACGCGAAGTCAGTGAATGGTTGGCTGATGACGAAGAGAACGACTGACTCGCAATCTGTGGGGAGCATGCTGCTGCTCTCTGCCTCGATCAAACGTCTCCAATCACGACGTGTCATCGGGGTATGATGGCGAAGAAACGTGCCAAAAAGATCCGAGTTGCCTTTCGCAAGAATCGCGAGAAACGTCCACGATCGCAGAACCTCACTCATGATGCGCAAGAGGAGAGTGCAGCTGACTGCGACGGAGCAGACGAACGCATCTCCGGCAAGGGCCAGCTCACACGCTATCGGACGATCGTCGGTACCGATGGTGATGAAGCGATCATACAGCGTGAGATCGACAATGAGTCCTGCATGGCTGGTCGGGTGCTGCGAGCAATTGGAGCGAACCGATGTGACGTGCAGATCGGTGACGGATGGACGTATTCATGCACTGTGCGACGTGTGCTCCGCACGATGTCTCGTGATGCCCGCAACGCGGTCGTCGCAGGTGACCGTGTGATGTTCCTGCCGACAGGGGCGAACGAGGGAGTCATTGAACGCGTCGAACCACGTCAAACCTTCCTCTCACGGGGCAGTGGACGTTTCGAGCACATCATCGCTGCGAATGTCGATCAGTTGGCGATCGTTGCGTCTGCATCCAATCCGCCCCTCAAGCCGGGGCTGATCGACCGTTTTTTGGTGAGCGCAACCCGCGGCGATGTACGGTCGATCATTTGTCTCAACAAGGCCGATCTTGCAGACTCAGGAGAATTGCAGCCATTCCTGGATCTCTACGCAGGGCTCGGATACGACATCATTGAGACGGTCGCGATCAACGATGTGGGGATTGCTGAATTGCGCTCGAAGCTCATCGGACGAGAGACGGTTTTCGCCGGTCAAAGTGGTGTGGGTAAGTCATCACTCTTGAACGCCATCCAGCCGGGTCTCGGTCTGCGGACAAATCAAGTGAGTCATGATTCAGGTAAGGGCCGCCACACAACGCGCCTCACCGAAATGCTTCCTCTTGATGGTGGTGGATGGGTCGCCGACACGCCGGGAGTGCGGCAGATGTCATTGTGGAATGTCGCGCCGGAAGAAATTGAAGCCTATTTCATCGAATTTCCGCCATATGTCGCCGACTGCCGCTTCCCCGACTGCTCACACACTCACGAGACGGGTTGTCGAGTCAAAGCTGCCGTCGCGGAGGGGCATATCTCGTCACTCCGCTACGAAAGCTACCTGCGCATGTTTCAAAATGACTGACCGCGGTTGAGTCCCGAGATGCATGTGCGAGAAAAACTGGCCCTCTCTCAACTCCTCTCAGGCCATTTCGCACCGTCCATCCGTGTACTGCAAGAGCCCCGGTCCCATGTCTGCGGGCGGTCTGTGCAGAACCTCGAGGGTCACAGAGTGACCGCCAACCTTGCCGGCAATCGCTGCCATCGTTTCACCCATAAGATCGTCTGTCTGGCTACTCTTGTCAGAAGTGCCATCCAAGAAGACGTCTCCGACTTCGTCAAAAAGGCTGCGTGCTGCTTCGAGATCGAAACGGAATCCCGCCGGGATGCTCGCACCGTCTTCAGGCCCGCCAACAACTTCCGTTAATCCAAGAAACAGCTGAACCATCCAACCGTCATTGACGCACGAACAGACATATCCGGCACGAGCCGACTCTCGGTCGGGCTCAAAACACTCTGCGGCTTCCTGAATGAATGACTGCAGCCATTCTGACAATTGAACTCCCCGAGGGCCATCAGATCGGTTGGAATCAAGCTGCAGGATGAAATGGCGAAGCGACAAGTGGGAATGACTCACTGTGGTGTCCTCATGTTGTGTGATCTGTGGTCAATCCCCTCGACCATGCGTAACAATTCCGTTCCCGGTGAGTTATCGGGACAGGCTGTCGTTTCGGGCGAGAGAAGTTGAGGCGGGAGGGGAGTCTTCCTGACAAACCGGTCTCGTCAGTCCGAAGATGCCAGCCGTGCCGAATTGGTCGAACAACTGGCGGCTCATCAGAAGACTCACGCCTGTCGGGCCATCTGCAACGGATGGACCGCCCATATCGAAAGCACGCTTGTCGGTAGTGGGTCAGTTTAATAGTAGTGGGTCAGTTTAATAATAGTTCCGGGTCCACCCCAGCGGATGGCGCTTGACAGCATCCGACCAGCCATGCCATGCTCGAATCATGGCAGAAGAACCACGCAAGAAGAAGCGGCCCACTGACATGAACCAGCTCGCGAAGTCCATCGTGGACGATGCGACGTCGGACGAACCGGACGCTGAGGAGTCGCCCAAGGCGGTTGCTGGCCGCAAGGGTGGGCAGAAGGGCGGGAAGGCACGGGCCGACAGCCTGACGAGTGAGGAGCGGTCTGAGATTGCCCGGAAGGCTGCTAAGGCGCGATGGTCCGAAGACTAACGAGGTCGACCGGGCTTTCCCGAATTATCATCCAACTCGTCGATATCGTCTCGAAAATCGAGAACCATTTGAATTGGGACAGCGTTTGGCCGATTGTCGTTGAAGCTATCGACGTCGGTTTTCAACTGACGGCAGTCGCCAACAATCTGCATTCTGCGTTGCTGAAACGACCGATGGAGCATGTCCCGCGATCCGGTTCGATGGTCGACCCACAGTGTGAGTTGTTTGTCGTTCCGACGTACCTTAACCGCGTGCTGAGCGCGGACGCTTCTGCCCTTTGAGTCAATGTAGTAGTCCTCACGAAGCGCGCGGGCGAGTTCCTTTGCGCAGAGAGAGACAACCGTTGATGTCTGCTTCGAGTAGTGACCATTCGCCACAGCCCACTCAGCAACATCGCGAGTGGTGTATGGTTGCTTTCCTCCTGCATCCACATACATCTCAGCGATACGTAGAATGGACCGGCTCCCACTTACTTTCGTCGACATTTCATACTCCTTCAGTGAGTCCGGGGTCATGGCCCCAACCATCGGTCATCGTGTTCTCAGTGATCTGATTGCGAACCTTCACCAATAGAGGGCGGCTGTGCCAGTAGCCAATCTCACCACGGAACTGAAGTTGACCAACCACAATGCCGGGGTGAATTCCAATACGATTGGCAAATCCAGCAATCCTCTTTCGAGAGTAGAGTGGTGCCACTCTCGCAATGAAGTTCTCAAGTTCCCCCTTTGGAACCAACAGGTTCGACGCAAAATCGTCGGCTCGCTTTTCCTCTTCAGATTTGTCTTCGTACTTCTGCGCCTTCTCGCCCACCATGTTGACATCACAAAACATACGTCCGTCGCCATTGACGACGTGGGCAAGCTCATGAGTGAGCGTGTACCAGAACGAATCGATCCGGTCGAAGCGAAGGGACAAGGCGATCACAGGTGACTTACTGTCCATCCAAAAAACAGCCCCGTCCATTCGCATCTTCGGTAGAGGCTCGACAATAACCAGTCGTATGCCCATCTCAGCCAAAGCTCGTGGAATTCTCCGGACATCCGCTTCACTGACAGCAAGGTCGCGAATATCGGCGACACGGCCCGTGATCTGAGACTTATTAAACCGCTTCGCTTGAACGCAAGTAGCGAGTGTCTCCGCTCGTCGAAGCCATGCCACCTCTGCTGAATTGTGAGCAACATACGATGTCGACTTCCGAGCAGCGGCGGCAAATGTTGGAGCGTCCGTCGCACACTCTGTTCCCATGAACGCAAGGACATTTCGCTGAAGTGTCTCGAAATCATCGGTGTCGGCAATCCAGCCTCGTTTGATCACGTCCGTGACAGGAGCATGTGCATAGAGTTCGGACCGCTTCGCCACAAGCTCATCTGTTGGTCCCGACAGAGACAGTTGATACGCACTTTCAAGATTCAGCCACATTTCCGCACTGGTCCCAAAGGCATTCCCGATCGCCTTGGCAGTGTCTGGTGTGATCCCACGCTTACCATTTAGGATTTCGTTGACAGCCTGGAGCGGCCTTCCAAGAACAGCAGCGAAGTCTGTCTGCGTCCAGCCACGGGCGTCCAGTTCCTCCTTGATGAACTCACCCGGAGGGAAGACTTCGGCTTCGGTGTAGCTAGTCATTGTGATTCCCTGTCTTCTCAGTGGTAGTCTTCGATGGAAGCGATGAGAACACTGTTTTTCGGTTCGCCCTTTTTGATCTCCATCACGAGGCGCCACTGGTCATTCAACTTCATCGATCGTTGATGCTTTCTCTTACCTTTCAGCTTCTCGAAGTGAAGCGATTTCATTTCATAGAAATCACGCTCGTCAACAGCAGCGCGAATCAACTGAATGCGCATTCTGTATTTCTTCACAGCCGGATGTGGATAGGCAGCAAAGTATTTGGCGTCATGCGCGAGCCTCTCAAGCTCATCGTTTGCGAAACTCACTTCCATCAAAGTCCTCGCTTCATGCTGCGTCCATAATATCGACCTTTCTGTCGATGGTCAATTGAAAATATCACACTATCCGTGAAAATGTGTTATTGTCAATTGACAACAGGAGTATGGCTCAAGCATAATGGTCAGTATGAACAAGCTCAGCAGGGAAAAACGGTGTGCGGTGGTCCGGGCCTTGGTCGAGGGGTGCTCGATTCGCAGCACTGTCCGGATGACCGGAGTCTCCAAGAACACGGTGTCAAAGCTGCTGGTTGATCTCGGGCAAGTCTGCTCGGAACATCAGGACATCGCCTTTCGCAATCTGCCCTGTAAGCGGTTGCAACTCGATGAGATTTGGAGCTTCTGCTATTCCAAGGCGAAGAACGTTCCAGACGATCTGAAGGGGGAGTTTGGAGTCGGCGACGTATGGACATGGACGGCGATCTGTGACGAGACGAAGTTGGTGCCGTCGTGGTACGTTGGGTCTCGTGACGGAGAGTCCGCAACAGCGTTTGTGAAGGACTTGGCAAGCCGCCTGAAGAACCGTGTGCAGATCACGACGGATGGCCTCAAATCATATCTGGATGCTGTGGACCAAGCGTTCGGCTCCCATGTCGACTACTCTCAGCTCATCAAGATTTACGGCTCGACACCTGAATCAGAGAAGCGATACAGCCCCGCGAAGTGCACAGGCTGCAAGAAGGAATGGGTGATTGGCAACCCGGTCCAGAAGCACGTATCAACGTCCTACGTCGAACGCCAGAATCTCACGATGCGAATGAGTATGCGTCGGTTCACTCGCCTGACCAACGCATTCAGCAAGAAGGTTGAGAATCATGCTCACGCCATCGCGTTGCACTTCATGCACTACAACTTCTGCCGCATCCACCAGACGATCAAGTCGACCCCTGCGATGCGGGCCGGTGTGACCGACCGTCTGTGGAAAGCCGAGGACATCGTCGACCTGCTACCAGAGCTGAAATACAACACGCGGCCCAAAAAAGCGAAATCAGATTAAACTGACCCACTACCCGCTTGTCGAGCGTCATTCGCTTTCTCGTCGGAGGAATTCCGGCTGTTACGATTCAGCCGTCGCGCGCTTGACCATCTGCGTGAGGACATCAAGGACACTTTGGGAATCAACATCCGTCAGGACATCGATATTGTGCTGGGAGGGAGACACTCTGCGATTGTCAAACACTGTCATTCCGCGGGTCAACTCCCCCTGAATCTCGACATCAACGGACATCGATTGTCGTTGAAAGAGACTGGGCATCGTGACGGCCGCGAGAGCCACGACTTCATCAAGTGGGAATCCTTCGACTCCCAAGTGTTCGTGTTGAGAACGAAATGCAAAGGGTAAGGTCTGATCAAGCAATCGACCAAGACGCGAGTGTTTCTCGATCGCCAACCGATCATACTGAGAATAGGTCAGCATCACACTCCGAGTGACGTCCAAAGGCACAAGAGTCTTCGTCGCAGGCGAGGTGAGAATCGTCCGAGCCGCCTCGGGGGCCGAGAAAATATTAAACTCCGCAGTTGCAGTCGTATCTCCTCCATGAGCAATCGAACCACCAAGGATGACCACCGCCTTCAGCATTGAGAGAAACTCCGGACAACGCTCCTGAGCCAACTCCAAGTTGGTGAGTGGTCCGAGTGTGAGCAATGTCAACTCGTTGGGGTGCGAACGGACGAGATCGATCAGCAGCCGAGGTGAATCGTGTCGTTGGTGAGGTTCGGCAACCGGGACTTCGAGATCACCCAAACCCGCGGGACCGTTGAGAATCCTGGGGTTTGGTCCACCGAATAGATCCGACGTGCTCGGCTGCCCTTCGGCCCAACCCACGCGAGGCCACTTGGGCGGATCGAGCAATCCGACAATCGCATGCACATTGTGAGACGCGTTCTCGCCCGAGGTGCAACCTGCAGTCGGTGTGATGCCGACCAAATCAATCTCCGGATTGAGCAACGCGAGTGCAATGGCCAGTGCATCACCGACCCCGGGATCGGCATCTATGATGAGCTTCTGCTCCAACTGTCCCCCTTGTTGTCCGTGCTGAACTTCAAGCCCGACTGTAATCCGACGATCCTATGCCGATCCAGGAGGACGGTCAATTCATGTCGAGGCGACTGACATCGTGTGAATCGTTGAACTTCACATCAAGCAGCTGGAATCGCCAGGAAGGCGAGGGCCGCTGCGATGCCGCCGACAATTGGACCCACGACGGGAACCCAAGCGTATGACCAGTCACTGTCACGCTTCCTGGGAATTGGCAATATGGCGTGAGCAATGCGTGGCCCCAAGTCGCGAGCCGGATTGATGGCATAGCCGGTCGTCCCCCCCAGGCACAGTCCGATCGTCAGCACCACGAATCCCACTCGCAGGGCGCCGATTGATCCCAACCCGACCTCGATCGGTTCCATGCTTTCAGATGTCCCGAGCAAGAATGTCGGGTTGATGGTAAGCAGGACAGCGAATACCAACACAAACGTCCCGATGGCTTCACTGAAGAGGTTGTCTACCGCTCCCCGAATCTCTGGAGCCGTGCAAAACGTGGCCAGCTTGGCGTCCGCATCTTCAGTGACGGCATAGTGTGCACGATACACGAGGTAAACCAGCATCCCACCGAGAAAACCGCCCACCATCTGAGCGGCGACAAATCCGGGCACCTGTCCCCAGGCAAACTCACCGGCGACAGCGAGCGCAAATGTCACTGCCGGGTTGATATGAGCCCCACTGTACTCAGCGACACACAGGACAGCCGTATAGACGGCGAAGCCCCATCCAAGCGTAATCACGACCCATCCTGCATCATGCCCTTTGGTCTTCGCCAAAACGACGTTTGCGACGACACCGTTTCCCAACAGCACAAGGATCGTCGTCCCAACCAATTCAGCGATGTAGGGATTCATCAATGACAGCCTGATGGCGGTGAGAAACCATGGCGAGCATGAATTGCTGCGACACAAGTCTGCTATTCTGACAACAGCAGGTCAACTGATGGAGACCACTGTTCGTTGCCATGTCCAATCGGTAATACAATCGACCCCAACAATCATCGCTTCCCAAGCAGCGACACCGTCGCCAATGTCATTGGGGATACCAAGTCCCAAATCAGGGGATTACGGTATCACCACTCGGGACCAGCACGGCTTCACAATCAAGTGACTCAGACGTATCAACGCGTTCAATGCAGATATCTGCTGGCACTGTCACTTTGAGCTTAACGGTGTCAACAGACGTACTCACGATCGTCACGCGGGAGTGTTCATCGAGAACAACTTGTTCAGCGGAACGGCGTTTGAGAATCAGCACGCTGCACCTCCTTGCCTCGCCACTCCTGAAGTGTGAGGAGACAAGGGCGAAGACAACCTGTTCGCCCTTCTTCCTCAACCGACAACAGGATAAGAGGTGTACATTTGATCGTCAACAGTAATCTCGAGAAACTCGACGGCAGCACCGACTCAGTCGGCGTTGCTAGAACGAATACTTTGGATTCTTGCGATCAAAATCGCGATCTGTCAGGCCCACGTTTGTATGGAGGTTGGAGTACTCGTACAGCTCATCAAGTGGTGGCTCACCGCCCTCTGTTTCAGGAAAGCCAAACTGCTCCACGCGAATCGGCAACTTCGTCTCATCATCGACATACAACCGCGTCTTCTGGAATTTGAACTGACGTCGCCGTCTGGGATGTGAAGCTTCGACCACTTTGCAAGCGCGGCCTCGCAGCTTGGCGTCTGGGTAAAACTTGACGTCAATCTCGCCGTACACACTCTCCTGCTTCCATTGGTCGATAATCGTCTCCAGCAGATTCCGCATGCCGATCATCGTGATCGGATAGCGGTTGCCATCCATGGCCTCGGCTCCCTGGGGGTCGAGCGAGACGGTTCCGACGAGCGCCCGCAGACCTGAGCCCTCGTGAGCCCACATCTTGCCGCCATTCTGTCCATCAATAAACAGAATCTCTCGCCCCACATAGGGCTCACCGTACTTGAGATAAACACTGAAGGGCTTCTCGCGAAGCTTCATATGCATGGTGTGTTCAACCAGTCTGCCGTTCACACGTTCTCGCTTGAGGAACGTCGTTTCGTAGTCATCGATGGCCTGCATTTTTGTCAAAGCAGACTGCGCGAGGCGAATCGCGGGGATGAGCGGATGCTCAGCACCCCCGATCGCTGCCGCCACGACTCGCGGAGCGGTGCCACCAGTCGTTCTATCGCCGGACTCTTCGCCGCGAGACGTTTGGACGGGAACTGCTTCCGTCAACGATTCGGATGCCGGTGCGTCGTCACCGGTGACGCACCGGCTCTGCAACCCGACGAACAACACGCCGAGCAGACAACGAAGCCGCCAAGAACCCTTCAAGCGAATCATCTTCACAGTTCCTGACATGGTCTGGTTCACGAATTCATCACAGCGTGACGATCCAGGAGACTCATTACGTCAAGTCTGATGAACCTTGACCGGAGATCGCAAGCCCGACGCAGAAAACTGGCCCGCGGTGGAACGTCGGAGATGCGATCTCAATCGAGTCTCGACTACGGACTGACAGCACTGGCAGCCGCCGAACTCGACATGACAGTGCTCACGTTGTTGTCGATATCTTCCACCTTGTCGAGCGTGATAATGCCCACTGTGAGCCCGGCTGCACCGAGGCCGATGGCCGTCCAATCAGCAAGTCCAGCGCCTCCGAACTGAGCACGTACGACGGGCTCGCGTGTCATCACCAGGGCTTGAGTCTTGGCAGAAGGAGGAGCAATGTTCTTCGGCCACAGGCGGTACAATCCACTGCCCTGAACAGTAGCGATGGTGTACACACCTGCTCGTAGACCGTTGGACGTGAACTGACCCTGCTTGTTGGTCAACATCTTAGCGAAGATCTGCTCGCCCTGACGGACCACCACTTGGGCTCCATCGACGGGAGTGCCATTGCTGGTGAGCACTCGGCCAGTCACGCTTCCGTTCTCTGAAAGAGCAACGTCCGTTACGGACATCTTGGCTGTCTTTGCGGGGGCGACTTTGCTCGCCGATGTGGTCGAGGGGCGGACAGGAGCGGTCACAGTCCTCGACTGTGACTGCGGGCCATCCGCGAACGTAGTTGTGGTCATCGACAGGCTGAGACACGCAGTCAAAGCCACACAAATGGTCGTGCGGGTCATAAGGGTCATGGCGAATCCTTTCGGGATCACTTGAGGTTCTGAAAGTGACGGGTCATTTGACTTCGGACTCCGGGCACATTTTGAGCCAACCGCTCACTGAGCATGCCGGCCGGGTTCCCGATCCGAATGTCGTACAGGTAGTTGCTCAAGACTTGTCGCGACTCGATCGGGCCGTGGAGCAAGTAATGCACCCAAGCCCAACTGTCGCGATAATCACTGCCGCTCATCTCACTGAGGTCACGCCGCGACTCCAGTTCCGTCAGCGACGGGTTCCAGCGGAGAAACATCGCGCGATGCACACTCTTGAGATGCTCATGGCCGGTCGCCCTTTGCGAGGCCGGCACTTCAAAATACTCAGCAAAGCCCTCGTCCAACCACAACGGAACATAAGGCAAGGCATTGTGCAGCAAGGCATGCGTGCACTCGTGACGAACGTCGACCTCGTATCCCCGGTGTCGGAAAACGTAGACGCGACCACGGTCACTGCCTTGGACATACAACGCTACACGAGAGGCCCCTTCGGGCACGCGCACGGCGAGATGTTTCTGATAAGTGCTTCGACCGGCGAATAAATTGACCTCGATCGGATCATTAGAGGCTTTGATCCCCAAAATCGACTCGACATCATCCCGCAACCGACGGAACTCGCTGAGCAATGAATGCCCCGAGTCATCGTCGAGCGAGAACTCAGACCGAATTTCAAACAGGTCCACCGTCCGCTGATCGATCCACTCTCCCCGCGCGGACGTTGAGCCCGCGAGCGAACCGCACAAAGCGATCAGCACACATAACAGGGACAATGATGGCACAGGTGGTTGCATGAACTCACCAGCCGCAGGATCAAGATGGGATTGGGAAGTTGGAGACCAGCACCACACAGCTGCGGAGGAAGTTGCAGCAGTGTCGAAATTGAATGTGTCGTCTCGTGAATGCGGTGCTTGAGGGGCACGGCTGTTGTGATAGGCGGGCGGAGTATACTCACGAGCCGTTTGGGGTCAAGCCGATTTTGCCGGTCATCGACGGTCACCAATTGCGATTGCCCGGCCTGACCATCACGAGTAACATCCCGCCCCCCTCAAACAGGCGACCTTTGTCCTGACGGGAAAAGGAGTTCCCGAGCAATGAGTGCAAAATCCGGCGGATCATTCGCCGCCCTGCTGATGAGCGGACCCCTCGCAGCCATCCCGCTGATGGCCCTGTTTGGTGTCCCGCAATTCTCGTCCGTGTCTGCATCGACGGACGAAGAACACGACGGCGTCCTGCGACGTCCCCCAGCCGTCGCCTCACAACCGTCATTGACATCCGACGTCACTGAACCAACAGCAACACCAACCACGCCGGAGCCTCAAGTTTTCGGCCAGACCCCTGCTTCCACAGTGACGCCTAGTCCTTCGCCACGACCGATCCACTTGAGTGGTGCCTCCCACACTCAACCTTCATCAGAGAGGTCCGGCTCATTTGTCACCGAAGCTGCGCCGCAGTCTGCGTTCGTGGAGGCTCCATCGTCTCCGCCAATCACTGATGACTTCACTCGCGAATCCACGACACCCCGAGCGCGGCCGACACTGACAACTCTGACCACTACTACCGCTCCCGCCAGCCACTCGCAGACCTGGGAGAACGCCGCTCAGAAGCTGCAAGAGTTGGGCATCGACGACTATCGCCTCGAACGCGGACAGGACGAACACACATACCTCTTCATCTGCCAATTCGCACCGGGAGCCGATCCGCGCATCATCCGTCGGTTCGAAGCCGAGGCGAGCGAACCCACCGTCGCAGTCCAGAAGGTCCTACAGCGTATCACCGACTGGCAAGCAACATCGTCAACTCACTGAGCCTTCTGCGCCTCCCCGTTTCGCTTGCGGATTAGCCCCCGTCACAGGCATCACTTCCAGCCCTCAACATGCTTCGTCCGTCCACTTCACCACTCCTGACACCCCGCTCCACCGCGTCACCCTCGGCCCAATCCTGGCGCTGGTGCTTCTTCCAACTGGCCCATCAGACGGACGACGTCGACACCTTCGGCAGCGGTCCCCACGCTTTCCGTCGCACCCAGAAAATGGCCCGCCTCGAAGCGGCCCTCCTCGTCGCCAATGGAGCCCTTTCAACACGCAAGCTCGCCAACGTTGCCATTCTGGCCGACACGACCGAAGCCCTGACGCTCATCGACCAACTCAACGTCGCATACGACCAATCGCGATCAGCATTCCGCATCGAACGGGTCGCCTCCGGGTACCAGCTACTCACCCGCCCTAAGTTCGCCCCCTGGCTCGACCGCCTCCATGAGCGTCAGACGCGACTCAAGCTGTCCGCCCCGGCAATGGAGACGCTCGCCATCATCGCCTACCGCCAACCCATCACACGTGCCGATGTCGAAGCCGTGCGTGGCGTCGCCTCCACCGAGATGCTCAAGCAGCTCATGGAACGTAATCTCGTCCGCATCACGGGCGAGGACGACTCATTGGGCCGTCCGTACCTCTACGGCACCACCCGCCACTTCCTCGAACACTTCGGCCTCCGCAACACGTCCGACCTCCCCATGGCCGACCAACTCCGACCGACGCCGACGTCTCTTGAAGATGTGACAGACGAAGAGACGTCGACCGAAGAGCCGGACTCATTGGATGAAGCCGCATGACGAGCGGCCTCGTGCTCAACGATCGACTTGATCCTCCATGATCTGCCGCGCTTCGACCGTTGCCGCCTCCCAGTCTCCCGCACGTGCCTGGTCGACAATCGCCCGCAGCCACTTCGACTCGCGGTCGCTGATCTCACCCGCTGCCTGTGTCGAGTCCACCAGCTCGATCACCCGCGAAAGGTGTTCGTCACTACGGCGATTACAAGCCGAGTAGAGTGCCTTCGACAGCTCATACGACGTCGGACTCACCTCGGGATACCCACACCCCCAGATCCCGAGACAGAACAAGATCACCACAACTCCGAACCTTCGCCAAACAAAACTCATCTCACCACTCCCATGTCACGCTTGCGGATTAGCACAACCTCAAAACTCTCCGACAACCTCACCCTCGCCCATACTCGACAACTCGGCCCACAACAACAGGTTGATATTCTCCGAGACGAACCGCACTGATCCATCGCCCAGACAAATGTGCCCACCACCCGGATGTTCGGAGTACATCTGGCCGACGTGGAAGGTCGGAAAGTTCACTGAATGAATGATCGGAAAACCGGTGATATCCAACTCTCCTCCCGAGGGGCCGGCGTGTATCAACGTCAGGGTCGCAGCGGCATCCGGTCCGTTCTCGGGCGTTGTAAACTCCGGATGTGTGTAGGCTCCCGGTACGACGCCGACCCACGTCTTCTCGCTTAACTGAGACGAGTGCTCGCCCAGGAAGATGGTGTTCGATGTCCCGTCACTGATATCTCTCATGCGAGTTCGGGAATTGCGATAGAACGGACCGTCAGCCACCTTCGACACATCACCGTTAATCGCCACAGGCCGTGTTGTCGAGGTATAGATATCCGAGAAGACGACGCCCGCCGGACTCGATCCACACTCACCCCAGCACGACTCCTGCCCATGACTGGCCACATAGTGGCTGCGTCCCAGCACGATCTCATTCCCATCAATGACAAGCGGATCGCCCAATTCGTCCCGCACCGTGAAGGGATCGTCACCCCCAGTCGACGACGGGCACAGGAAGACAGGCATCTTGGTCATTACGAGTGGCAGATTTTCCGCAGCAAAACAGGCCGCCTCGACATCGAGCCCCTCGTAGACATTGCCCTGGTCGATGAAAGGCAGCAGCATGGTTCCCCACGCCCACCCCGGCGCCGCGTCCCATGTGAGGGGATCGATGTTCGCCCAGGCGGGCCCCGTGCCATCACTCGTTCCAAACGAATAATAGCCCGCTGGAAACGTCAAGTGGGCATCATGGTAGTTGTGCAACGCCAACCCCATTTGTTTGAGGTTGTTGCGACACTGCGTCCGCCGCGCCGCCTCTCGCGCCTGCTGCACAGCCGGGAGCAATAACGAGATCAGGATCGCGATAATGGCGATCACGACCAGCAATTCAATCAGCGTAAAGCCGCGTCGCTGCCATCGGTTACAAGACACTCGGCCTCTCCTTCATTTTGTAGCATGTGATACATCTGGCAAAGTGTATCACCGGCTACACTACCGTCAAGGGCGGCCTGCCGGTATTTTGAAGGATTCTGATTATCCTCATCGATTGCTCATGCCCGCAGCCAAACGCAAGAAGAACGAACACGTCCGGACGCGCAAGGACCATGCGACCGAACTCGCCGAAGACTACGTCGAAGCGATCGACGACATCATCGGCGAACATGGCACCTGCCGTGTCGTCGATCTGGCGAAGCGATTCGGCGTCACCCACGTCACCGTCAACCGCACGATCGGTCGACTGCACCGCGACGACTACGTCCAGACCGAACCCTACGCTCCGATCACCCTGACCGCCAAAGGCAAGAAGCTCGCGGACGCCTCACGCCGCCGTCACGAAATCGTCGAACGTTTCCTGATCGCGCACGGCATCAGCCCCGAAACGGCCCGCGTTGACGCCGAGGGCATCGAACATCATGTCAGCGATGAGACACTCAAGGTCATGCAACGTTTTGTGGAGCAGTCTTCCGCAAAGTGAGCCGCTCCACCCCGCCTGCGTTACAGCCGCTCAAGCAATTCAGTAGCCATCACGCTCCGCGTGATGAGCGGATTCATTGAATGCTTTCGACATGTGGAAATGCGTTCGAGCGATACTGTCATCACGACGGAGCGTGATGACTACATTCGCAGCTTCCAATTCACAGACACGCTCTACAGCCGTTTCAGCCAACTCTCCGTGTCGAGCACCTCACTGAGCAGCATTTGCTGGGCACACAGGATTGACCGCTGCAACTCTTCCGCTGTCACCTGACCCGCAGTGTTGTCCAGGTCGAGTGTGCCTGTTGCGTCGCTGAGGAACTCGACGTTGAACCCGCGATGGACAGCTTGCCGTGCGGTTGTGTCGCAGCACATGTGGGTCATGTAGCCGGCGATGGTCACCGTCTCGATGCCTCGTTCCCGCAGCCAACTCTCCAGTGGCGTGTTGGTGAAGGCTCCCGGCAGCGTCTTCTCGATCAACTCATCCCGCGGCCGCTCCGCCACCTCCGGATGCAACTCCCACTCGGGCGTCCCCATCTGAAAGAACGGCTTGTCCGCATCCGCAAAGTGATGCTGCACCACCACCGTCGGCACCCGCCCCGCCGCCGCATCCATCACCCCAAGAATCTTCTCCAAATGCCCCACCGGATGCGAAATCGGCAACGCCCCGCTGAAGTACTCGTTCTGAACGTCAATGACTAGCAGTGCGCGATTCATGATGCTCCCGTGTTACGGTCAAACGGCTGAGGTAACCCGGTGACGGACAATTGACTGTGATTTCAAAAATCCGATTCATCCGACGCTCGGGTTGACTGCTTATTATGCATTTTTTTGAACAGCGGCGTCCTCATCTTTGGTCACCGGATTATTGGTCGACCCAGTCTCATCGGTCTGACTTGTCGCGTTTTGCTGTTGTCCGGGAACGACTTGAGCTGGGTCAAAAGGAGGCGAGAACCCCGGGGGACGATTCGGTGTACCCCAACCGCCGAAATTCGACTCCATGTACGCTGCCTTATGACCATTGTCGACAAGCCATTTCGCAAACTCATGACCGCGAGAGTTGAGTAGTACGACCGGACCGTTCGGATCTATGTCAACCGTGTCTGTGCCACTGAGTTTCTTGGCGAAATCTTGGCCTGAAATGACACCCGAAGCCCACGGCCCACATTCATGTCCAGTGTCGTATTTGTTGCCATAGTAATCAGACATTGGAAGCTTCACGTCTTGTTCATGCATGAGAATCATGAACTGACGGACGGGATCATCGACCAGGCTGTTGATGATCGTAAATTCGTTCTCGGTATTGTCGGGCTGTTCGTCGAGTTGCTCAAGCAGCTGACGTTGTTCGCGTATGCGGTCAGGTTGTGCTCCCCGCAATGCATCAACGAACGCCTTCGGGTCTGTGTCGCCGTATTCTGAAGGTGGGTAAAAGACGTATGGCCTATTCCAGAGAATTACGAAGAACGCGCCCGCAACCAGCAAGGCGAAACTTATAACGAATGTAGTTAACGCAATTTGGACGCCACCATCGACTTGGGTCAGCGCGTAACCCAACACAGTTTCAGTCATGGTTACGAATGCGGCAACGATCCACAACGGTGTGATTCGCGGTCCGAGTTTGTGTTGCAGCTGGTCAGGCATGAAAGATGTGGTCAATATATAACTAGTGGTTGTCCCATCTGGATAATCCCGTATCCGGAATCATCGACCGTGATCACGTGCGCAGATGACTCCTGCCGCGAGATGTCCAAGACTCTCGTCACTTCAAACACGAAGCATCATTGCACGGCTCCAGTTTATCACGACAGAGCGGGCAGCCCAACTGTTTATGAAGCTCACAACTGTTAGGCGGTGCATCCGTTCCGTGGTGGGGGGCTGAGGAAATGTCGATTAGTCATCCGTTTGTGATGCACTCGACCCCAACGGGGTCAAATCACATAGCCCAGGGTCGCTCACCGAGTGAGCGCACCCTGGGGAGCCGAGTCTCATGGTAGCCATCACGCTCCGCTGTGATGAGCGGAATCAGGGCAGGCTCCCGACAAGCTCGAACGCGTGTGAGCGATCGTGTCATCACGGCGGAGCGTGATGACTACTTTCCCTGACCGTCCCTCGATTTCAAAACCGAGACAGAATCCCAGGGTGCGCTCGCTTCGCTTGCGACCCTGGGCTGCGATGTGAGACCCCGTTGGGGTCGAGTGCCATTCCTCACGAATGATGACTCCGCACTTCCCGAGTGATCGTCTGAACAGACAAAACGACCACCAGTCAACGGATGCACCCAACGGTAGAGGGGTATCGTCACGGGATAGCAGTGAACCGCTCGCCAACCTCCAGTGTCCAACGCAATGACCCAGTCTGGAGACAGGTTGATATCAATCACAATCGGGAGACTCATGGAGTCGCCAACGGCACATCACGTTCTTCGGCTCGCCAGGCTACATAGGCCAAACTCTGATTGATATCCTCCGCTTCGAGATAGCCGTGTAGTGCGACGCCGCTCGTGAATTCTTTGCCAGCTCGTGACGTGTTAGACTCAGACACGGCATGAGCCACTACTTCCTGATGGCTCGCCCTCACGGTTTGACGACTCTGAAAGGACACTATGCAGGACATCGGTATTGGGATGATCGGCAGTGGGTTTATGGGGCTGACGTACTCCGAAGCCGTCACGTCGCAGGTCGAGGGAGCGAAGCTGGTGGCCGTCACTGGTGGTCGGCGGGCGGAGCAACTCGCGGCCGAGTATGGTGTGCCGACCGATGAATCAGTCGAGGCGATCGTGAACCGTCCGGAAGTCGATGCTGTGGTGGTGGCGACTCCGGATCAGCATCGGGTGCAGATCACTCAGTTGGCAGCGGCGGCGGGCAAGCATGTGCTCGTTGAGAAGCCGATGGCTCCCACGGTTGCCGAGTGTGACCACATGATCGCGGCCTGCGAGGCAGCTGGCGTCAACCTGGGCGTCGTGAAGACCGAACGGTTCCGACAACTGACGCGTCGGGCCAAGCAACTCGTTGATGATGGGGAGATCGGCCCGATTCGTATGATGCGGACGATGTCAGCCTTTCCCATCAATGTGACTCGCGAGCTGTTCGAGGACCGCAAGTGGATGTACGACCCGGCGAGCGGTGGACTCTTCATGGGCATGGCTTCTCACAACACGGATTTCCTGCGGTGGATCAGCGGGATGAATGCTACGAAGGTCTTCGCGCAGGTCAAAACGTTCAGCGACATTGAAGCTTCGGCTCAAAGTGTGATGGCACAGATTGTGTTTGAGAACGGCGTGATGGGACAGATGTGGATCTCCTCAGAGTTCCCCTCGCCAAGCATTCCCAGTAGTGAGGTGCGGTTTCAAATCATTGGTCGCGACGCGATGCTCGACTTTGAGAACTTCGACTTCCTCGACATGGGCAAAGGCGAGTCCTGGGAGCGGGTTTTCACTCCGGAGAAGTTTGACTACCTCAAAGAGCCGAAGTCACCGATCCGTCTGGAGCCGCACGCCCGCGTACTGCAAGGCTTTGTCGACAGCATTCGCGAGCAACGTCCGCCCGCTGTCGGGGGAGCTGTGGGAAGGGCAGCGGTCGAGATCTGTGAAGCCTGTCTGATCTCTGCACGCACCGGCCAAGCTGTCGAACTGCCACTTCATTCGTGAGTTCTGATTCGAGGCGGACGCGCTGAGTTGTCCCAAGATGGGAAGTGAATACGATGACCGATTCCGCGGATATCGCACCGGCGGTGGAGTGTCCGCTTTCACTTCCTCAGCAGAAACGCAATCTGCTGCTCTTCGCATCCTGCACCGGGCTGCAATACTTCGCTGCCCCCGTGTTGTACATCGGCGTGACGCAGGCATCATTGTGTGACCGCCTGGGAGCCGATGCCCGCACAGCCAATCTGCCGGCCACCTTGTACTTCGCCATGACGGCGATGCCTGCCCTGATCGCGTGGGCCATCCCCTCTGTCGCCTCGCTGCGTCGCAATCTGGCTATCTGCTATCTGGTGACAGCGACGATGCTCGTCGTGATGGCAGCGGTGATGATTCTCCCCGTCTCCAACAGTTTCCGGATTAGTGTGGTCATTCTGCAGGGAGCCGTGGCCGGAAGTGCAATGCCCACGGCGATTGCGTTTTTGTGGGAGGCGATCGGTCGAGGGACGGATGAATCTCGTCGTGGACTCGCGTTGAGTCTGGCGTTCGGTGCTGGGCCTCTCTTGGCCGTCGTTGGTTCACTTGGCTCGCAGCTTCTGCTGAGTGGCGAGATGGGCGGTTGGAAGATCGAATGGCTGGAATACCCGTGGAACTTCGTCTGTCTGTTTGGAGCCTGCGTCCCCTGTATGTTGCTCGCTGCGTTTCTGGCAAGCCGCTTCGTGGTCCCTTTGCCTGACGTCGATGCGACACGCGAACCCTTCTCGAAAGTGGCCGATCTGTGTGGTGGCATCGTCCTCGGGCTAACCGCTCTCGGGCTCTATCACATTGAATGGGAAATGACCGGGCACACCATGTTGGCCCTTGCCGCACTCCTCTTCGTCCATCATTTCCGAGACATCCTCTCACAGCGGCAATTGCTCTGGGCGACGCTGGTCACAGTGCTGCTCTATAGTGGCAACACGATCCCCTCCAACATGAATCTCTACACATCGGAAGTCCTCGGCGACCTGCCGGAGAACTACGCGGGCTACCAGAACACCCTGCGATTCGGATTCAAGGTCGTCGCCGGCTTTCTGCTGGGATGGATTCTCACGAGGACCAACCCCCGGGCGGGCATCCTGCTGACCGGCTGCCTGTTTGTAGCTGCTCAACTCTGGGCCATCTTTGCGACCGGGACAGCCTACCTCATCGCCTTCGGTCTCTATGGAGCGGGCGAACTGGTCGGCGTGTACGCCCCGAACTACATCCTGTCTGCCTCCCGTCCAACTCAGATTCGACGCAACATGGCATTCGTCACGATGTTGATGGTCCCGGCCGCGCCGACCGGCTATCTGTTCGGTGCCGTCTCCGACTTCATCAGCAACCGCAACATCACAGCTTGGGATGTGACAAATAGTCGGGCCCTCGGATTCCAAGCGAGTTTTGCCCTCTGTGCGGCTTTGATGACGCTCGGCCTGATTCTCACGCTCTGTCTGCTCCCGAAACGGCCGAAGCAAAGTTCATGAGCCATCGACCAGAGAAATCGGACGCCCTCCCGATCAGTCCGGAAGTTCACTTCGATAGGTTCCGTCAGTTGCTGGAGATGGAGGGCGAGGCTGAGCGTCAGCGCCTCGAAGAACGTCGCAAGACACGTTCACCCGCTGAGGCAGAACGGGGCGGTGAGACCCTGATCGACCTGGTGATCCGCAGCCACACGACCGGGCTCGGGGGTCGCTATCTGTTGACGCTTCAGAAGCGACGGTCGCCCGATCAACTGCCTTGGCATCGCTTCAAAGTGGGCAGTCCGATCGTCATGTCAACTGATGGCGACCAACGACCGATGCAGGGCGTCGTCAGCGCGCGGCGGATGGACAGCCTGGAGGTCTCTGTGAGCCGTTGGCCGGAAGGTGATCGGTTTCGGATCGACCTGACTCCAGATGAAGTCACACGTAAGCGTCAACTTGCTGCGATGGAAGCGGCCGAGGATGCGAGAGGACGTCTCGGTCAACTGCGGGACCTGCTGCTCTATCGTCGTGAGCCGACCTTTCAACCTGGCAAGACTATTGACCGATCGGGACGGCTGAACCATTCGCAACACGAGGCAGTCGAGTTCGCCATGTCCGCTGAGGACATCGCCATCATTCATGGTCCACCGGGGACTGGGAAGACAACGACCGTCGTGGAGGTCATTCGCCAGTCTCTGGCGAGGGGCGAACGGGTGCTCGCTTGTGCGCCCAGCAACACGGCTGTCGACAATCTGCTTGAACGACTGGTCGAAACGGGTGCGTCAGCCGTGCGACTCGGGCATCCTGCGAGAGTCCTGGAGGTCGTCCGCAGTCACACGCTCGACGCGTTGGTCGAACAGCACGAAGCACGGTCCGTCATTCAGGACATGCTCAAAGAGGCAGACCAACTGGAGCGTCAAGCCAACCGATACACGCGTGCCCGACCGGCTCCCGGACAGAAACGGGAGCAACGACAACAGGCCCGCGAGCTTCGCAAGTATGCACGCATGATGGAACGGCAAGCCGTCAACGAAGTGCTCGCCGATGCGGAGGTCATCTGTGCCACCGTCAGCTTCGATTTCAGCATCATTGATGAACAGGACTTCGATCTGCTGGTGATCGACGAAGCATGCCAGACTGTCGAGCCGGGCTGCTGGGTGCCGTTGCGATTTGCTCAACGGATCGTATTGGCAGGCGACCACTGCCAATTGCCACCCACCATTCTCTCACAACCGGCAGCGAAGGCGGGTCTCGATGTCAGCCTGATGCAACGACTGGTCGAACACTACGGCGATGCAATCACCAAGCAACTGACCGTGCAATACCGCATGCACGAACGAATCATGCAGTTCTCGTCGCAACACTTCTATGACGACCATCTCATGGCGGATGACTCGGTTCGTGGTCACCGGCTTTCTGATCTCTCCACGGTGAGTGAGGAAGAAGTTGATGACGTCCCAGTGGTGTTCATCGACACGGCCGGGGCCGGTTGGGACGAGCAACTGGAGCCGGGAAGCTTGAGCCGATGGAACCCCAAAGAAGGCCAACTCGTGCTTGATCAGGTCTCGGCGTTGTGTGACGCCGGCCTGAGTCCACGAGACATTGCCGTCATCGCCCCGTACGCCGCCCAGGTACGTTGGCTCCGGCAACATGCAGAACACGACCATCTTGAAATCGACACAGTCGACGGCTTCCAAGGGCGAGAGAAAGAGGCGGTCGTCATCGGCACCGTGCGCTCCAACAACAAAGGTGAGGTCGGCTTTCTTACCGACGCACGTCGCATGAACGTGGCACTCACACGGGCGAGACGAAAGCTGATCGTCATCGGTGACAGTGCAACTCTCGGGTCAGACGAGTTCCTGACCCAACTGTTGCAGTGGTTTGAATCGATCGGCGCCTACCGGTCGGTGTGGGAGTTGATGACAGACAGTTAGGCAGTGATGGCAACTCTGTGAGGACGTGTCGGCTCACAAAAACCATCGCGAAGACGGGACATTCGCGTTCGAACCGTGTAAAAGAGATCTACGGCCTCAAGGTACTGTCAGAATAACCTGTCAACATTCGATCAGGAGAGCAGTCATGTCGGACCATGCGATGCAGATTCCTCGACGCGGATTTCTGAAGTCAGCCATCTCGGCTGCGGGAGCGGCGGCCATCGCGCCGACGATCATTCCCAGTTCGGCGCTTGGTCTCGACGGCACGGTCGCTCCCAGCGAGCGGATCGTGATCGGAGGCATTGGCATCGGCAATCGGGGCACCTACGACCTCAGTTGCTTCCTCCCACAGCCGGATGTCCAGTTTGTTGCCATCTGTGACGTGAAGGAGAAACGTCGCCTCGCTGTCAAGAAGATTGCTGATGATCATCACGGCAATCAAAACTGTGAGATGTATCGTGACTTTCGCGAACTGCTCGACCGCAGCGACATTGATGCAGTGTTGATCGCCACAGGTCCTAACTGGCATGCCACGATGGCGATGAACGCTGCCAGAGCTGGTAAGGACATGTATTGCGAGAAGCCAGTCACCAAAAACATCTTGCAGAGCCTGATCCTTGCGGACACGATGCGTCGAACCGGACGTGTGTTCCAGGCCGGCACACAACGTCGCAACCTGCCGCACTTCGCATTTGCGTGTGAACTGGCACGGACCGGCAAGCTCGGCAGACTCAAGAAGGTCTACGCACACCCAGCGGGGATGCAAGCGATGATGAGCGGCTGGCTTCCTGTGGAAACGGAACCCGATCCGGATGTCGTCGACTGGAACATGTACCTCGGTCCAGCCGCGTGGCGACCGTTCAACGAGAAGCTGCTTGACGGCTTCAACTTCGAGAAAGGTGGCGGACTCGTGGGTGGAGGCGTCCTCGAATGGGGATCGCATTGTGTGGACCTCTGCCAATGGGCGGTCGGTGACTGCCCGCCACCGGTCGAGTACGACGCGCCGAAGGACGGTGAGTTGGTCGCCCGCTATGAGAATGGCACCGAGTTGATCTTCCGAGAGAAGGGGTGGATCCCGCTCGGCTCGTGTCCTGTGCGATTTGAGGGCGAGACTGGATGGGTCGAGGCTGGCGACAGTGGCAAGATGGTCCTCAGCTCGCCCGAACTGCTCGCCGGTCGAGACGTCGAGGAAATCGGCGGATATCCGGCAACCTTCCATGTTCGAGACTTCCTCGACTGCGTGAAGACGCGGAGTCAACCGAAAGGCAATGCGGACGCGGCGTGCAACGCGCACATCGCCTGCCACGCAGCCAACATCGCCCTGCATCTTGATCGTCAGGTGAAGTATGACAACACGACCCACACGTTCATCGACGACGAGCAAGCCAACCGTCTGCGATCGGAGGCACTGCGAGAACCGTGGAGGCTGTGAGACACCTCTCCTTCCATCGGTTACCCAACTCAGTGCTTAAACTCAGGACCAGCCACATGATCATCACTCGACGAATCACACACGTTACTGTTCTCCTCACAGTCATAAGTGTCGTCGCTGCCACGACCACTCACGCCGACGACGCGACCGCTTCGCAGGAAGCCGAGTTACTCGCAGTCCTGCGTTCCGATGCTCCCGCCTCGGAGAAAGCCATCACTTGCAAGAAGCTGGCGATCCACGGATCGAGCGAATCCGTGTCGGAGTTGGCCAAGTTGCTTCCCAATCCTCAATTGTCGTCGTGGGCGAGAATCGCGTTGGAGGCCATTCCGGGCGACGCCGCAGACGAAGCGTTGCTGACGGCGACCGAATCGCTCGACGGACTCCTGCTCGTGGGCACCATTAACTCGATCGGTGTGCGTCGAGATGCCAACGCCGTTGAAGCCCTATCGACTCGATTGCAGGACAACGACTCTGAAGTTGCGTCGGCTGCAGCTATTGCACTCGGACAGATCGGGAACGAGGCTGCCAGCGAAACCCTGCGTGAGTCGCTGGCGACCGCATCGAACCCTGTTCGATCCTCCGTTGCCGAGGGCTGCGTGTTGTGTGCGGAGCAATTCCTCGCCGAGGGAGATTCCGCGACAGCGACTGAAATCTATGACGAAGTCCGTGCAGCAGACGTGCCGCTGCAACGAGTACTTGAAGCGACACGTGGAGCGATTCTTACACGAGGTGAAGGGGGGGTTCCGCTGTTGATCGAACAGTTTCAGTCGCCCGAGAAACGGCTATTCCAACTTGCCCTGAGCACAGCCCGCGAGTTTCCCAGTAGCGACGTCGATCAGGCCTTGGCTGACGAGATGGGTCGCGCGACACCAGAACGGGCTGCCCTGATCATTCAGGCGATGGCCGATCGCCCGGAGACGGTCGTCCTGGCAGCCGTGCTCGATGCCGCCGGTGAGGGACCGAAGCAAGTCCGCCTCTCAGCGATCGATGCTCTGCGACGTGTGGGAGATGTTTCCTGTCTCACGTCTCTGTTGGAGATTGCACTCGAAACTGACGAGTACGTCGCACAGACAGCGACGGACACGCTCTCTGAGCTTCCGGGTGAGGGTGTCGATGAGCAGATTCTCACGCTCCTGCCGCAAGGCGAAGGAGGCATGTATCCGTTGTTGATTGAACTCGTCGGTCGCAGACGCATTCAAGCGGTTCCGGAACTGCTGAAGGCGTTGGAAAACTCCGATTCAGTCGTGCGCGCCGCCGCACTCATCGCCTTGGGCGAGACGGTCAGTCTCGGCAAGCTGTCTGTACTCGTCACGCGAGTGGTCTCTCCAGAGTACTCAGAGGATGTCCCGGTGGCTCAACAGGCCCTTAAGGCGGCCAGCGTTCGCATGTCGGACCGTGAAGCCTGTGCCACGCAACTCGCAACCGCCGTCGAGCAGACCTCTTCGGTTCCAACGAAGAACGTCCTCTTGGACATCCTGGCCGCTGTGGGAGGAACCAACGCACTCGCAGCGGTGGAGGCTGCGGCGAAGAGCGCAGACCCTCGACTCCAGGACACGAGTACCCGCCTGCTGGGCAAGTGGATGACGGCCGATGCCGCACCAGTCCTGCTTGATCTGGCGAGTCCGCCCACCGCAGGTCGGTACAGAGGTCGCGCCCTGCGAGGTTACATCCGTATCGCGAGACAGTTCGTGCTGCCGATGCAAGATCGAGTCGCCATGTGTGAGCAGGCACTCGCAGTGGCGCAGCAGTCAGAGGAACAGAAGATGGTCCTGGATGTGCTCAAGCGTTATCCCAGCGCTGGAACCCTTAAGGTAGCCACCGACGTGATGGAAGTGCCCGACATGCGAGAAGAGGCCACGTCCGTTGTGATGGCCATCGCCGAGAAACTCGGAGGCTCGGAAGCAGAGATCGTCGAACTACTTTCCAAGGCCGGGTTTGAAAAGGTGAAGCTGGAGATCATCAAAGCGGAATACGGAGCCGGCGCAACCCAGAAGGATGTCACAGAGATCCTCCAGAAAAACGCCGGAGAATTGCCCCTGATTCGCTTGGAGTCGAACAGCTACAACGCCCGTTTCGGTGGTGACCCGTTGCCAGGAACCGCCAAGCAATTGAAGATCCATTACCGCATCAACGGCAAAGAAGGCGAGGCATCTTTCGATGAGAATGCTCTGATCATCCTGCCGACTCCGAAATAGCCAGTTGCTGGTGACTATTCGATCTCCGATTACGGTCGCAGGTGCAGCTTGAGTGTGTACTCGGGTCGCTGCGGCATCGTCAGAGCGGCGTAAGAATAGTAGGGGTAAACACTCCACTCCACGCAGGCAACGAGGTCGGGCTGTCCATCGTTGTCATAGTCGCACGGGCAGGGGTGCGGGCCATGATTGGTGATCCGAATCGGCTCTCCGAAACACTTCATGGCCTGCGGCGGAGCGAACTGTGGGGCCGTTGCTGTTCCGGTGTTTCTCAAGAGATAGATGCTTCCGCCATCCAGAGTGCCGTTATGAGCCCCTGCGACGCTGTAGATCAGGTCCGTGAGACCGTCCTGATCCCAATCGATCGCACGAAATGACTCCGTCCAATGAGCGGTCCGCTGCACGATGGCATCATTAATCAGTATGCCATCTGCCAGTTGGAGAGGGCCTTCCTCGTGCAACACGAGTGATCCATCTTCAACTCGCGACTGCGTGAACAACGTTGCGACCCTCTTGTGACCGTGATGCGTCACTAGGTCTGGCAAATCGTCGCCATTGAAGTCGGCGATGGCGACACCTGTTCGCCAGAAGAATGGCTGTTCAGCTTCGGTGGGATACACGCCATTGTTCGAGTGAGGGTCAGCGGCACGCTTCGCTGATTGCGTGCGGAGTTCGTCCGAGTCGTGGAAGCCCACACACTCGATCTGCCTGCGTCCTCCAAAGCGCGGTGCGCCTTTTGAGCCCATGTTCTTGTACCAGACGATCCGGTTCGTCTCGTTCGGCAGAATCAGGTCCCGCAGTCCATCCGCATCCCAATCGACAAACTCTGGGTATGGGTATCCCATGTCATGCGAGCTTGGCGGCTCTCCCAGAATGTCATTGCGAACCAGACGAATTGGTCGACCCTCCGCGAGGATCATCTGCGGCTCTGAGAACGCGGGTTTTGATCTGGTCCCTCTGTTGATGAGAATTCGCGGCCAACCGTACCCTCCTCCCACCAGCATGTCGAGATCGCCGTCGTCATCCCAGTCGCAGAAGCAAGGCCACGCCTGATCGCTCAACGACATGACGGCTGAGAGTGACTCGGCCCGACCACGCTTCACGAAGTGAGCAGCATCATCTCCTGTGTTGTGTCGATAAAACGAGATTTCCTGAAAGGCGTTGTGCTGAACTATCAATCCGGACTCATCGCCAGAATGATATGCAGACACAGCTGTGCAAGAGGGAACATCAATACTGGCGATGTGTTGCTCGTTGCCGAAGCGCGGCGGGTCACCTCCCAGGTTCTTTCGCCAGGCAATCTGGTGAAAGTCCGGCTGAACGGTTTCACTCCCTTGCAGACAGACCGCGTCCAGATGCCCATCGGCATCAACATCGAGGAAACAAGGTCGCCGACCCGCATCCAGTGTAACCGGGGCTGCCAGCTGGAATGGCCATCCCTGAGAATTCGTATTGCGGATGTACTCTCCGTCAACAACCAGGTCCATCACACCGTCATTATTCAAGTCGACCGCTCGACAGGCCTTCCATCCAGCAACTTGGACGGAACCACCTGACTGAAACACAGGCATCCCGCTATGATCTGCTTTATCCGTGCTGAGAAAGAATTCCGCAGTCCCTGTTCCCCGACCAGTCACGACCAGATCGATCCGTTGATCCTGATTGAAGTCTGCGAAGGCAGAGGACGTGTAGGTATGGCTGAAGAACTTGAGCCCATCGTCTTCATGCCGCAGTCTGACGAGGTCACCGAATGCGAACTCGCGAGTGTGGTCGATGCCGGGATAGACAATGACACCATCCCAAGGCGAACCGGGACGATACGCATAGTTCCATGTCCCCACGAGGTCGGCAACACTGTCGCCATTGAGGTCATGCAGGCCCATTGAATAGAACATCGTGATCGGACGCCGGACGCCTGCGTTGTAGCGCAGCAAGTCACCAACGCCGATCGCCGGAACATACGACTGCGGTTCGAGCAGCAGCCTTTCGATCGACGTCCCAAAGAGGATGTCAAATTGCGTGTGGGACGGATCAGCGATCACAAACTCGATCTTACCTTGATCGCTGTATGCAAAGTCTTCTGAGAGCGTGTGTGGCACGCGTTCTCCCGCTGCGACATCCCAGACCACGACCGAGTTTGGATCAAAGACGCCCTTGAGTCCTCCCTGTTTGACAAATGTGCCGAAATCGATCGTGGGGTCTAGCGGAGTGTTGGCATGCTCAAGCGAGGTCGTCACAGTGAGACGCACGCGAGCCGACCTGAGACTGTCCCGGGCGAAAACCGAACCCATCATCAGTCCTGTTATGACGAGAACCCATGCACAACATCGCATCTTAAATCCCATCAGCTGTGGTCCCATCCATCCCACACGATTGAGCCCTCATCCAGTAGCTTGCCGAAGTTTATCTCTTTGGACGATCAGAAGACCAGTCATTGTGAGAGTCGTCGATCACCGCGAAGTTCTGTAGGCTCGTCTGTGGAACTTGATGAACAAGAGGAGTACCTCCCCATGCGCACATTGGCTCAGCTGACATGCGTTGTCTTGTTGGCAATTCTAACGAACCTTGGCCACGCTGCAGCGAATCCGCCGAACATCCTCATCATTACGATGGACAATGTCGGCTACGGAGATCTTCCGACGTACAACCCGCAGTCACTCATCAAGACACCCCGGCTCGATCAACTGGCAGCGGAGGGAGCGAGGCTCACGAGTTTTTACACCGCATCATCGACCTGCACGGTATCGAGAGCGTGTCTGCTGACAGGACGTGTTGCACAACGGCATGGACTTATCAACCAACTTCCGGGTGTGGCTGGTAACTACGGCGTGGGACTCGACCAGCGCGAGAAGCTGATTCCACACTATCTCAAGTCGACATCAACGCCGTATGCGACGGGGTGTTTCGGGAAATGGAACATCGGCTTTGCGCCGGGATCGCGACCGACGGAGCGAGGGTTCGATGAATTCATCGGCCATGTGTCCGGCAACATCGACTACTACCATCATCGCTACGCCGACAGGCATGACCTGTTCGAGGGGACCGAGCATCTGCATCGTGAGGGGACCTACTCGACGGACCTTTTCGCAGATGCGGCCATCGACTTTATCCAACGCAAGCAACAGGACGACTCGCCGTGGTTCTGCTACCTGCCGTTCAATGCCCCCCACTTCCCCATGAAGAAAAACAAACGGCCGGGTCAGTCCAACGATTGGCAGGCTCCCAACTGGGCGTTGGCCGCTTATGGACTCTCCCCCGATGAGAAGGACCAGACGAAACGGTTCCATGCCACAATGACGGCCCTCGACCGAGCCGTCGGCCGCGTCCTCGATGCGTTGGACGAAGCGGGCGGACGTGAGAGCACATTCGTCTTCTGCATGTCGGATAACGGCGCATTCACGCAACTCAAACGAGAGGGGATCGACGTCGGTTCAAATGCACCGCTGCACGATGGAGGCATCACCTGCTGGGAAGGAGGCATCCGCGTGCCGGCTTTCGCACGTTGGCCTGGGCAGATCGAGCCAGGAGTCGTCATTTCCGAAACTTGCTGGTCACCCGATCTGCTCGTGACATCTGCAAATCTCGCCGCAGCGACACTTCCAGACGACATTGTGTTTGACGGGAAGGATTTATTGCCACTGCTAGCTGACAAAGCGAAGTCGCAGCATGAGTCTCTCTTCTTCCAATTCCGTACTCATTCCGCGTTGCGGATGGGGGACTGGAAGATCGTACGGGAAAAGCCGAATCAGAAGTGGATGCTGTACAATCTGTCGAACGACATTGGCGAGCAACACGAATTGTCGGCACAGCACCCCGAGCGAGTTGAACAACTGGCCGCAGAGTTCGTTCGATGGCTACAGGACATTGAGGACTCTCGTAAGCCGCCGACTTTCTTGGAGTCAGTCCAAATTCAAGCAGCCAAGTTGCGGCAGAGTGACGAGCCGCCCGCTTCGCTACCTGAGTGGCAACAGCAGCGGGGGGAGATCCGCAAACGTCTGCTCACAGCATGGGGCGGGTTTCCGAAAGAGGACGCTCCTCTCGAACCGAGGGTGCTGGACACACTTGATCGTGACGGCTATCGCGTCGAAAAAGTCATCTTTCAGACGTTTCCCGACGTGTGGATGACGGCCAATGCCTATGTCCCGGACGGCTCTGGAAAGCGGCCTGCCGTCTTATGTGTACACGGGCATTGGCGGGGCGCGAAACAAGACCCCAACGTGCAAGCACGCTGCATCGGATTGGCGAAACTCGGATTCTTCGTGTTAGCTGTGGAGGCATTCGGAGCAGGCGAACGAGCGATTGGCGAGGCTCTCGGCGAATATCACGGAGAGATGGTCGCTGCGACTCTGCTCCCCATCGGACGACCCCTCAGTGGACTGCAGGTCTATGAGAACCAAAGGGCCGTCGACTATCTGCTGACACGGCCAGAAGTCGATGAAAAGCGTCTCGGCATTACAGGAGCCAGCGGCGGTGGCAACCAGACCATGTACGCCGGTGCTTGGGACGATCGATTCAAAGCGGTCGTTCCCGTCTGTTCAGTCGGCAACTATCAAGCATATCTCGGTGCAGCCTGCTGCATGTGCGAAGTCGTGCCCTGGGCATTGCAGTTCACCGAAGAGTGGGGCGTGCTCAGCCTGACCGCCCCCCGTGCATTAATGGTCATCAACGCATCTCAGGATGCCCGCCAATTCTCCATCGCCGAAGCACAGAAGTCACTCGCAGCCGTTGAGCCGGTCTATCGTCTGCACGAACGGACCGACCATCTGCGGCATACGACCTTCGAGTCGCCGCATGCCTACAATCAACCAATGCGTGAGGCGATGTACGGTTGGATGACCCGGCATCTCAAAGGCGAGGGAGACGGCTCCCCCATCACTGAACCAGAGATGACGCTCGAAGAACCCGAGACACTTCGCTGCTATCCCGGCGAATCACGTCCCGACGATTGGCTGACGCTGCCGCAATTCGCAGCTCGCGAAGGTCGGCAATTGTTCAGCGACTTCCCCCTCCCCAAGACGATTAGCGATTGGGACATGCTCTCCAACGTTCTGCGTGCACGACTTGAGCGAGACGTCCTCGGTGACACGACGCCGCAGGTGAAGATCATCTCCGCCGAAACGTCATCGCCGCGAAAGGTCGACTTTTGCCCCGAGCCGAACACACTCCTCACTGCGACCGTTATCGACGGTGAGGGGCCACGGCGAAATGATCGAGTGCTCATTATCAGCAGTGACGGTATCGAGAACGAAACGGTGACAGAATATGTCAACGCAGTTCGAGCCTCGGGGCGCACCGTCGTCACGTTGAGTCTGCGAGCGACCGGTGAGCAAGCCTACGAGCATGACAAGATCGGGCAGGCACCAGATCACAACACGGCCGAATGGTCTCTCTGGATCGGTCGCCCTCTCTTGGGCCAGTGGGTGCAGGATGTCAAAGGTGCGCTGGAAGCGACAGATCCACGAACCGAGCCGAACGGCAAAGTGACCGTGATCGGTATCGGACCGGCGGGCGTCGTCGCCTTGTGCGCCGCTGCTGTGACTGACCGCATCGACCAGATCGTCACCGTCGGCTCGCTCTCCAGCTACATCAGCGAGGCGCCTTACAAGAATCAACGCCTCGGCCTCATGGCTCCCGGAATTGTGCGCCACGTCGGGGACATCCCGCATCTCGCAGCCATGATTGCCCCACGACGTCTGATCCTCGCCGGGGGAGTCGACGGCGGCGGAAAGAACCTGAACCTAGAAGAACTGACGAGATCCTATGCTGTCACAAGTCAGAGATATGAGATCCTCAATCGTTCCGAACGCTACGCCATATTGGCAACACATTCCGTTGCAGACGTCGTTTATCAGCTGGAATGAATTTTCAACAAGACTGGATTCAGTCGTCCATGTGAAGCACTCGACCAAGTCGCATGCAAAGTAACAGACTCTCAAGGTCTGATCACTAATCGTTCTCGCAAGCAACAGTGTCTCATACTCGAGTTCCATGTCATTGGAGGGGTCATTCCAAAATCAATTCTTAGGCGTGTGCCACTCCGCACACCATTGCACATCGAGTGAACCAATCCGCACACACGGTCACTGTGCGAATCAGCACTTGTGTCACCATGCCACGCATCATGGCACAATGGCATGCAAACTGCTGGAAAATGGCGTACGTCTGTTCAATATTCGGAGGAGACTCATGGGATTGGCTGAGAAGTTTGCGAGTACTCCGGTTCGAGATCTCAATCTCCGCGAGATGCCGATCTGCGATGTGGGCGCGACTGTGAAAGAAGCTGTCGAAAAACTGCAGGAGGCGCGGGTCGGCTGCGCCATGGCGACGGAAGATGGCAAACCGGTCGGCATGTTTACGGAAGGCCTGCTCCGTGAATCGTTCGCCCAAAACCCCGGCGTGATCGATGAAACGATTGCCGCACACATGGCGGCACCGTTTCCCAAGGTCTACCTTGATGACACAGTCGACATGGTGTTGGCCGCGATGCAGGCAAACAACACGCGGTTCATCTGTGTCGTGGATGCCGATGAGCAAATCGTTGGGCTGACGGGTCAAAAGGGTCTCATGGAATTTGTCGCTGAGGAATTCCCTCGACAGGTGATGGTTCAGCGCATCGGTGACACTTCCACAACGAACCAACGAGAAGGAGCCTGAGCATGGCAGAGTCCAATCAGCCACCAATTCCCGACGATGAATTTGCTGATCCGCTTGAGAATTACGATGCACCGGACTATGCCGATCCGCTTGAAGAGGCACTCGACACACGAAGGGTCTCTGATCTCCAAGCACAACCATGCGAGACGATTTCAGTGGACACGACCGTCGCTGACGCAGTCAAGAAGTTGGCGACGATTCACCATGCGTGCCTGCTCGTGGAAGAGGGTGGACGGCTCGCGGGAATGTTCACTGACCGGGACCTGTTGGATCGTGTCGTTCTGGAGTACCAGGAATGTCGTGACCAGCCCGTGCACACTGTGATGATCCCCGACCCGGTCTATGTCTCAGAATCCGACTCTCCAGCAGCAGTTTTGGCTGTAATGGCCGTCAGCGGCTATCGCCATGTCCCTGTGCTCGACGCTGATGGTATGATCGCTGGCGTCGTCAGCCCGCGTCGAATCACGGAGTTTCTGCTGGAACATTCCCCTTCGGAGTAGATCGATGAACGCCAAAATCGAATCACTGATGAATCCCAACGTGATGGTGGCTCAGCCGCATCAGAAGTTTGCTCACGTCAAGAAGGTCATGCAGGAACATGGTATCAGTTGCCTGCCGGTCGCGGGGCATGACGGGGATCCTGTCGGGATTGTGACTGCGACAGACCTGTTAGATGAACACCCGGATGGATTGCCGATCAGCCAGTTCATGTCGAAGAAGGTCTTCACCGTTCCAGTGTATGGTGATCCATCACTCGCGGCGCGTATCATGCGGAACCATCATATTCATCACGTCGTCGTGACCCACGAGAAGGAAATCGTCGGCATTGTCAGTTCATTCGACTTGTTGCAACTCGTGGAAGACCACCGCTTTGTGATGAAGTCGGCACCGTCCAAGTCCAAGCGGTCTGGGAAACGCAAGCAGGCCGAGAACGCCTGATGCTCCGGCACCAGTCAATTCATGGCTGATGAATTGCGACTGAGCCACTACATGATCGGCGTGCCGCCGGCCTGCTCGCCCTGCTCATAGACGACATGGGCTCGTCCGACAAGGAGCGGATCGATCGGGCCGATGTCATCGAGCGACTTGTCGGTGTACGGCAGTGTGTGCAGCACGTACCGCAATGAATTGAGCCTCGCCCGCTTTTTGCAGTCGGATTTCACGACCGTCCACGGGGCATCCGCTGTGTCTGTGTAAAAGAACATGGCCTCCTTCGCCTTCGTATACTCGTCCCACATATCGAGAGACGCCATATCAATCGGCGACAGCTTCCATTGCTTGAGCGGATGAGCTTCGCGTTCTTTGAAACGTCTGCGTTGTTCCTTGCGGCTGACAGAGAACCAAAACTTGACCAGGTGAATCCCGCTCCGTGCGAGATTCCGTTCGAACTCGGGAGCCTGTCGCATGAATTCGCTGTATTCATCCGTCGTGCAGAACTCCATCACGCGCTCGACTCCGGCTCGGTTGTACCACGACCGATCGAACAGCACGATCTCCCCCGCCGTCGGCAGATGTTCGACGTACCGCTGGAAGTACCACTGCCCCCGCTCGGCTTCGGTTGGTTTGTCGAGTGCCACCACGCGGGCACCACGGGGATTCAAGTGCTCCATGAACCGCTTGATCGTCCCTCCTTTTCCGGCGGCATCACGCCCTTCAAACAGGATGACCACCTTCTGCCCAGTCTTTTTGGCCCATGACTGCAGCTTGAGCAGTTCCACTTGGAGGCGGTACTTCTGCTTCTCATAGTTCTTACGAGACATGAGATGTTTATAGGGATAGCCGCCGGTCCGCCATTCAGATGAGAGCGCATCATCGGGTCGCAGAGTGTGTGTGGTCGTCCCCAAGTTCGGGTTCTCCAACAGTGCCTGACGAAGCACGTCGGCGTCATCGATGGAAGTCCCTTCGATGATTACTTTGAGGACTTTGGACAGCGTATCGACATCGTGCGGGGGCACCCCACTGACAATGTCCTTGACCGCATTGATTTTCGCTTCGCGAGCGGATGCAACCGACTCACTCACAACGAATCGCTCGATCCCCTGCTGAGTCCTGGAAGGCGCAGTGTCTCCACTCCGGGAGCGACGCGGCCGACCATTCGTACCGGAATCGTCCGACTTGGCTTTTGTTCGAGATGCTTTCTTCGGGTTCTTTTTTGCCATGTGACCAAGTATAAGCCAATAACCAGTGGAAAAGCTTCCTATTTCGAGATGAATTCCGGAGCCAGCCCTGACGCTCTTGAGTTGCGGGAGCCACCCAACACGGGACACTTAACCGGCAAGTCTTACACCTCAACCACAGCGATGCCATGCCTGACACCAACGATCTCCACGACACAGTCCCGCAAGTTGGTCGCGTCGAGTGGATCGGACTTGCGCCAGAGAAGCAGGCGCCGATCGAAGCTGTCGAATCAGCAACGGTCGATGTCGGAACTGGATTGGTTGGCGATCATCATGCGACAATTGGGCAGGCGTCACAGCGGCAGGTGACGTTCATTCAGTCTGAGCATCTGCCGGTCATTGCCAGTCTGTGCGACCTGGAGTCCGTCGACCCCACCTTGTTGCGGCGGAACGTCGTCATCTCCGGCATCAACCTGCTCTCACTCAAGAAGCAACGCTTTGCCATTGGCGATGCAATCTTCGAGGGAACCGGGCCTTGCGCTCCCTGCTCGTTGATGGAACAAAACCTGGGACCGGGCGGCTATCAAGCCATGCGAGGCCACGGTGGACTCACTGCAATCGTCCTGCAAGCCGGCACCATCAAGCTTGGTGACAGTATTCAAGTCACTGACTGACCTCGCTGTTCGTCGTTGAGTCTTGTCAACTCGATTGTGATTGACGGATAAATGCCGGTGCCGCAGAAGGAAACGATGTCGTGAGATTTTCGCCCCAACCCGCAGGGGTTCGCAGCCTTACCGAAATCAGTTGACCGGTTTCAGCGGTGCGATCGGGGAGGAGATTGAACGAACTGAGCCATCGGTCGCTCATCGTGTCACGAAGCGACGCCTATCCGTGTTAGGCTCACGGTGTGATGACCCGAATTCCTGACACACCCCTGAAGCAGCCGACAAGCCGCCTTGCGAGATCCATCGTCGCAAGCAGCATCCTGCTGTGCGCCGTTGGCTGTGCGAGTGGCTCGAACAGTCCGCTGACAACACGGCGTGTCAACGACCCTCCACAGTTATCACCCTTTGCCCGGTCGCTCTCAGAGCCGATCCCCAACAGCGCAACGCACCGAGCGGGACGCCCGCCACAAGATGATTCAACGAACGAGCGAGCCTCGGATGAGCCTCCGACGACAATTAAGCCGCGCTCCACACCGGAAACGGCTCGCAGTGGACCGAAGAGTCAAGAGGGTCCCCAGTTGGGAGAGCTTTCCGCTCCCACACCGACCGAGACACCCGACACAAGACCAGATGCAAACGATAAGCCATCCATCTTGAGAGGCGAACCGTTGCAGGTGACCGTGACAGGTCCGACACAAGCTCAACGCGGTGACGAAGTGGCCTTCCAAATCGTCATCCAGAATGTCGAACGCAGCACCCTTGAAGGGGTCATCGTCACATGCCGCCTCCCGGAGGGCCTCGTCTTCCCAGATGCCCCGCAACGCGCCTTTCGTCAACGGCTCGGCCAACTCGCTGCCGACCAACAGGAGACATTGGATCTGACCCTCCGCTGTGAGAACTTCGGTAATCACTGTGTGGAGTTCGATGTCGTTGCAGACGCTATGGATGATGCGGTGTCGAAATCTGCATGCGTGGAGTGCACGGCTCCGACTGCGACAGCACCTCTCACATCGTTGGAATTGACCGGTCCGATAGAGCGCACGGTCGGGGGACGGGCCGAATTCGTGCTGACGTTGCGTAACTTGACCGGCTTTGAACAACCTGATGTCCACGTACGGTTGCAGCACGAAGGCGTGCTCGAACCGCGTGAAGCTTCTGCGGGTGCAATCCGCCAACCGGGGCAACTGGAGTGGGATCTCGGGCTATTACGAGTCGATGAACGTGTCCAGATTCAGGTGGAGTTCGAGTGTCTGTCGACCACCGACGAGACATGCCTGACGGCGATCGTCACGGGAAGAAGCCTCGATCTCGCACCGGTTGAATCTTGCCTCAAAACAACTCCGCGCAAGACGATCGATCTCGACATCGTCGATCAGCAGGACCCGGTGATGATGGGCGAAAAAGTGACCTATGTGATCCACGTGACGAACGCAGGCTTGCAAACGTTGTCGAACGCATCCGTTCAACTTCAGGCCGACGGCTTGCAACCCGTCGGTGTGACGGTCGGTGACAACGAGTCGCCGGCGGGCGCGGCATTTGATCGTGCGACTGGTCTGATCACCGTCCCACTCATTGAAAGCCTGGCTCCAGATGTGACTCAAACGATCTCTCTGCAAACGCTTGCCACTCATGCGGGTGCCGGGAATCTGCGAGCCGTCATCACCCAGCGTGGTACATCGCTCTCGATCTCGAGCGCAGAGCCAACCGTCATCAACCCGCTGGGTAGCTCGGTCGCCTGGGACGACCAGTAGGCGAGCCGTCATCATTGATGGAAGTACGGGTTCGGTGGAATCCTGACTCACTCAGGGGTATCCTCGACGGCAGCACGGGCCAGCGCGGCTCGGTGTTCCTATGCTTCCCACTCTGAGGAGACACCCATGAAACGAACGCTGTGGATCGGATTCGCTGTCATGCTCGGGTTGGCAGTGCTGCTGCCAAACACCATCACCGCGCAGAACGATGGTGACGCATCGGTCGCGACAAACAAGGAATATCGCGGACCCCTTCCGGCTCATTACGGCAAGTTGGGAATGAGTGACGCCCAAAAGGAAAAGGTCTACTCGATTCAAGACTCCTACGAGGAGCAGATCGAGAAGTTGCGAAAACAGATCGAACAGATCGAAGCCAAACGCGAGGCTGAGATCGCGACACTACTCACTCCCGGTCAGAAGCTGCGTCTGAAGGAACTCCGCGCGGAAGCGGCGAAAGAGGCGGATTTTCCTGAGCCGAAAAGCGGCGGCTTCGAGCAGCCGAAATCTGAATAACTCCAAGAAATTGTGACACCTCAGGTTGCGGCTTCTCACAAGAGGCCGCGCCTTTCTCTTTCGCGCGCAACCACCCCGTCTCTGATTAAGGGAGCAACGGTGAAGCACTCTTCGCCCGCACGCTCATGGACAACACCCTGTCCCGCAATCAGAGACGAACATGCTCGGCTATCTGCAAGACAAGTGGCAGACGACCCAACTCAGAGCCCGCTATCAGCGACTCGTTCACCAGCGGCTGCTCAACCTCACCGAAACGTCCGGGCCGCAGCCGGTCTCGGAGGATCCGGGGAACTGGACCCTGCTCGGCGATGGCAGCCGCGGACTCGATCCCTCTGCCCGCAGTGACGCTCGCACGAAGGCCCGGCAACTCGTGCAGAGCGACCCGCACGCCCGCAATCTGATGCGGCTCTTCGAAGTGTACGTCACAGGACCCGGCCTGAAGCTCGTGCATGAGCAACGCGATCCGAAATCGGGCACAACTGTGATGGATCTCATCACGGTGGCCAATCGTCTGTGGGACGAGTTTCTCCTCACCAACCGGGACCACTACTCCTTCCACGAACACGCCCGTCGCACTTGGCGAGATGGCGAGTGCTTCATTCGTAAGTTCTCGCAGACGTCATGGCCGCCCGCAGTGCGTTTCGTCGACCCGGAAACCATTGGCCCAACCATCGACGAACCTGACTCACAAGGCATCCTCACGGACACACACGACGTCGAGACACCGCAGTGGTACCTCCGCATCGACCCGCAAACGGGCGACCTGATCGAGCACATCGATGCGAATGAGATGCTACACACACGGATCGGTGTCGACTCAAATCAGAAACGGGGAGTGACTCTGTTTGCCCCGGTGATTGAACATCTCGAACGCTTCCAGAAATGGATCGACACTGAACTCACCGCCCGCAAGCTGCAGGCGTCGATCGTCCTCTGGCGAAAGGTCACCAACCCAGCCTCCGCAGCATCCTTCGGCAGCGAGTCGGGCGTCGAGTCGCTAACCGGTGCTGCGGCGAGTACGAGTGGCAACCGCTTTCAACCGGGCAGCATGCTCACCACCAGTCCGAGCACGGATCTCCAATTCGTCCAGCCGGACACAAACTATGCTGACACGGTCCCCCTCGGTCGCATGCTCTTGCTAAGCGTCGCCGCCGGAGCAGGTCTGCCCGAGTTCATGCTCACGTCAGACGCTTCGAACGCGAATTATGCCTCGACGATGGTCGCCGAAGGACCCGCGGTCAAGATGTTCCAGTCCGAGCAACACTTCTTCGAACAGGAGTTCTCCCGCCTTTGGCGATGGGTGATCTCCAACGCCATCCGAGCTGGCGAGTTGGACGTCGACTTCTTCGATCACGTCTCTCCCAATTGGTGCTTTGCCGAGTTGGTCAACCGTGATCGTCCCAGTGAACGTATGGCCGACGTGCGTCTGATCAAAGCCAAAGTCCTCAGCCGAGCCGAGATCGCCCGCAGAGATGGTGCCGACCCGGAGGTGATGCGTCAGGAACTCGACCGCGAGAAACCACCCCATTGAACGCTTGCGGACTAGCACCACCATCATGTCACGGAGGACTCACCCATGCGCCTGCTCTGGCTCACCTACGAACGATCACCCCACCCCGACGCCATCTGTCACCCGGCCACAGAAGAGGACGCGGAATTCGTCCTCACCCTGTTACGTCGACCCTACTGTGAACGGATGCGTCTGACTGAGCAACTGGCGTGCTTTCTCGGCAAGCAGAAACGTGATTCGGCGACCGATCGCACTTCCGTCGCCTGTCGCACACCGAGTGGCCTGTATCGCTCGGTCCCCTGGCGACTCGCGAAGTGGCTGAGACACGTATTGCCAGCCACTGATTCAGTGCTCGAAGACACCATCGCGCGCATCGAACAGTGGCAGCGTCGGTCATCGCCCGAACTGCAATGTCTCTCGGCGACATCGTGACTCTCCGCGCAACCACTGCCCCTCCAGTTGAACCTGTTACTTCCTCGCAAGGATTCCTGATGAAACCGTCCACTCTCATCGAACATGTGGCCGACTGGCACTCACAGCTGCAGGTCGACCACACCAACCGGCTCGTCCGCAACGTGGCCCTCACCGGCGGCACCTCAAAGAACGGCTATGAGTATCAAGAACAGGCTCTCCGAGACGCCGTCGCTCTCTACGAACAGCGGCCCGTATTCCTCGACCACGCCTCTGACAAGTCACGCCCTCAGGAACGCAGTACGCGAGACCTCGTCGGGTCGATCGTCAACGCCTGTTACGAATCGGGCCGTATCCGCGGCGACATCCGTGTCCTCGACACCGACTCCGGCCGGACCTTCCTCGCCCTGTCCGAGTCGGACGCACCGGGCGTGGGGATGAGCCACGTCGTCCTTGCCGAACGTGCCAGTGACGACGGTTCTGTCTCACGAATTCACGATGTCGTCAGCGTTGACGCAGTCGTGTTCCCGGCGACGACCACGACTTTCCGTGAGTCGCAAGCACAGACGAGTAGCGAACAGAGTCGGAAACACGTGCAGGCCAATGCGGGTCATTCGCAAGATGAGCACGAGGAGACGGCCACGTCCAATCTTCAAGAACAGATCCAACAACTGCTGATCGAGCGCGACGAACTCCTCGCCCGTCTCGACGAAGTACAGAGTCGCCAAACCGCCGTCCAGCAAGAGCGAGAGATCGCCGGGCTTCTCAGTGAATCCGGCCTGCCCGCGTATGCAGTGACTGAGACGTTTCGTGAGCAATTGGAAGCCGCTGACGAGCCACGCCGTCGTGAACTGCTCCAGGAGCGGCTCACGCTCATCGAAGCCTCACGCTCTCATCCCCCTCTCAGCCGCGAACGATCGTCCGCCACACACTCATTAACCACGGACGACACCTTCGTCACCACGATCAAGCGACAAGCCTCCTAGGCCCTCCGTCTACACACTTCCGCATTCCCACTTCCCCACTCCCCAATTGGAAACTCCCTCATGCCTAACAATCTCGGCTTCCGCTCCGGACATGTTGTCCTGCAAAAGTTTCGCATCGAATCGACCTCCGTCGTCGAACCGGGCGATATGGTCTACCTCGACGAGACCCACATCCGCCCTGCGAGTGAGATGTTTTGGAACACCGACCTAGCGACCACTCAACAGAACTTCGCTGACGTCTTCGTCGGCATTGCTCACGAAGGTTCCGACGACGGCGAGGACGCTCCTGTCTCGATCGATGTCAGTTCAGCTTCGGTCTACGAATTCACCGTCGAGAACGGCACCTATGACAACGGCAATCCGTTGGGACCCGACGGTGCCAGCTCCAAGTTGCTCAATCAACAACTGGCGTACGCCGATCCGGCAACGCAGGCGATCGCCCGGGCGGCGGAGTTCGTCGACCAGATGACGACCCGTCTGCGAGTGACGTTCGCCTCCGCCTACTCGACCGGTAGTGCGAACAGCAACGCGGCCATCGGCTGACCATCTCTCCCGTCTCGGCATTCCCTCCACTCTTCCCCAAGTTGGATCATCCCCACCCATGCAAGGCACTACCCTCTCGACTCTCATCGAGTCTCACGGTCCTCAGGGCTTCTATCACAAGGTCTGTCAGTTGCTGAACGAAAAGCAGCTGACCCCGGACGACTTCTCGTATCACGAACTGGCCGAAGCGTGCGGCGTGCTTCCGCGCCTGCGGAGCCTGCAGGAGTCACCCCTCTCAGACGGACCCGTTTCGACCCTGCTCAATGAGTCCAGCCCCGGCGTGAGCACATCGCTGTTTCAGGTCGTGACCGGAGAACTGATCGGCCGCAAGGTCATCGAAGGCTACGCGGACGACTCGGGCTTCATCGGTGATCGACTCGTGACCGTGATGCCCAGCCGCACGAGGAATGCTCGCATCGCGGGCTTCACTGCTCTCGCTGGCCCAGCCGAGGTGCCCGAAGGACATCCCTACGAGGAATCGAGCTTCACCGAGAAGTCGGTCACCACGTTGGAGAGCAAGCAGGGCCGCATCCTCAGCATCAACGAGGAACTTATCGCTTTTGACCAGACTGGTGAGATCAACAGACGTGCGATGGCGTTGGGGTACTATCTCCGACAAGAGCGTGAACGGACGATTGTCCGAGCCGTGACTGACGCGGACGCATCGATCGGCCAATACGTCCACCGACCCAATGGGACCGGTCAACAACTCTACAAGACGAATGGCTCAAACCGGAACTTCATCGGCTCCGGCAACACGACCTCGTCCGGCTTTAACGCCGCTGTCCCCTTGACCGACTGGACCGACGTCGAAGAGGCCCTGCACTACCGGGCCACAGAAGTCATCGATGATCGTGTCGATGGCGACTCACGTCCGGTCGTGATTCCTGCTCGGCAACTCCTCGTCCCCGAGGCTCTGCGTGGCACGGCTTGCAGCATCGTCAACTCGACCGAGATCACCGTGACCACAGCCGACAACGAGACCCGCTTCGCCAACCCGGTGCATGGTCAATTGGAAGTGCTCAGTTCGCCCTTCGTCGATGAAGTCGGAGGCCAAGCGGCCAACGACTGGTACATCGGCGATTTCCGTCGCCAGTTCGTCTGGACCGAAATCTGGCCCGTGCAGACGTTCCTGCAACGCTCGGACAGCGAGTCGGCCTTCGACCGCGATGTCGTGCTCCGCGTGAAGGCCCGCTACTTTGGCGGCATCAGCGCGGTCGACACGCTGTGTGTGACGAAAGTTGATGGAGCTTGATGAGATGACGAGTTATTGAGTCCGAAATCGCTCAACAACTCACCCGCCGGTCCACTCATCGACCCCTCCTGCTCCCGGATGGCGAAAGGCATGGATGCCTCTCCTCCGCCGCCATCCGGGGGCTTCTTCATGCGCCGGATATCAGGGCGTACCGGTGGGGATCGTCGCGATCAGGTCATCCGTCAGTTTGAGCAACACCTCGTGTGTGACAGTGATCTCGACGGAGTCACGCCCGGGTTGGCCTTTGATGGATCTGTAACGTTTGAGCGAGAATGTCCCGGAAGACATCGACGAGAGGATGATCTCGAAGTATTGCGTGCCGTTCGCCAGTTGGCTCGGCGGAGTCGAGCGAATGAGTACCTCGCCCGCGTCCGGATCGAGTTCGAGCGGGGCCACGTTCTCCAGCAAATAGGTGATCCGCTGGCTGAGATGCTCGGCCCACTTCTTGAGAGCGTCGAATGCCGCGTTCTGCAAAGCGGGAACGAACAGTTGGATCTCCGTGAACGAGCAACCCATCGAGTCGACCGCAGTAAAGTCGACCTGCAACGAGAGGCCGCTCGTGTCTGACACGCTCACCGTGGTTGGTGACTGGGTACCGACGAGACGCGTCAGTTCCTTTTCTAGATCCTGACTGAGTGACATGTGTGTCTGCTGCCCTCTGTGGCGATCGGGGAGGAATCGTCGTGTTCTCATTATATCACGCAGAGTATGAACCGGCGATGTGAAGCTCCCCGATGTCCAACAATCATCGACTCGCCTATGATCTCGCTTCTGACGTTGGAAGTGCGGCACGAGGGTTATGGATCTGAATCGATTATTGCTGTGGATGGCAGGCGTGAGTTGTGGGCTCAACCTGATGTACACGCTGCGCAGCGCTGGTCGACCACAGCGCGGTTGGCAGGGGATTCTGCTTGGACTCCTGGTAACTGGTGGAATCGGACTCTTGGCTGTCCCGGACATCGCCGGGTACGTCGTCGGGAGTGCCTGGCTGCTTTTCGTATTGCTACCCGGATTGGTCCAACGCCTGTCGAGTCGATTGATTGCACGACGGCGGTACGGGCTCGCACTCTGGTGTGCCCGGATTTCTTCATGGCTGCATCCGTTCGACTCTTGGCGTGACCACCCTGACGTCATCCGTGCCCTGCAATGGCTGCACGAGGGGCGGACCGACGAGGCGAAGGCCATCCTTCACAAGCTGGGGCGACTCGACACATCGGTCGGTCGGATGGCGATGATGGTCGAGTGTCAGCAGACGAGTGGTTGGAAGCAACTGCTCGCCTGGCTACGAATCTCCTACCCGCCGAACGCCATGATCCGGGATGAGAACCTGTTGATGATGTATCTCCAGGCATTGGGAGAACTGGGACAGCGACAGGCGATGCTCGATGTGTATCAAGTCGCGGCGGAGACGCATCACGCGACCGGCGGAACCACTGCAGGTCTAGTGCAACTGCGAGTTGCGGCCCTGTGTGGGTTGATCCCGACGACTGACCTGTTGACGGATGTGCTCTCGACCACGCTGCCTGACGACTCGCAACAGTTCTGGCGACTCACCGCACGCCAAGTCGCCGGACAGCATACCACCGCAGGATTTCACCAGCTCCAGACGTCAGCCAGCCCCTATTTGCAGCCGATGATTGAGAGTCGTCTCACGTCCCCTCTGCCTGTCATCTCGCCAGATGAACTCGACTCAGCCGCGACCCACACGCTCGGTGAGCTTGCAAAGAATTTGGCCCACGAATCTCGTTACGCCGTGATGCACTCCGGGACACGGCGTCGGCCATATGTCACGTGGGCTATCGCGGTACTGCTGATCGCATGCTTCATCCGTGAGATCCCCGGTGGAAGTACCGACTCACAGAATCTCTTGGACCTGGGAGCCTTGTTGATCCCCACCGATCTCACGCCGGGCGAGTGGTGGCGAATGATCACCGCGGGATTGCTGCATTTCGGACCGTTGCATCTCATGATGAACCTGCTGGGGCTGCTCTATCTGGGCACCCGACTTGAACGTGCCTGGGGAAAGTTGCGAATGCTCATCGGTTACGCCGCATCGACCGTCAGCGCGATGGGATTCGCGCCCTATCTCGTGACGCTGACTGAACAACAACCCATCGCCATCCTCGTCGGTGCCTCGGGCGGCGTGATGGGACTGGTCGGTGCACTGATCGGTCATCTAACGGTCGGCTGGTTTCGTGGACGCAATCGCCGCATCTCCCGACAACTCAGCACCCTGCTCCTGCTTGTCGGTCTGCAAACGTTCTTCGACCTGACGACCCCCAATGTGAGCTTCGCATGTCACCTCCTGGGAATGCTGACCGGGCTGGTCTTCGCTCTGAGCCTAGGAGCACTCGAATCGCTCCTTGCACGATCCCATCGAGCGGATGCAGCTATGTGATCCGCACTTCGTGGGTCGTACCGTCGTAGGAGATCACGGCTTGTTCTTCGTCGATCACCGTCTCGATGTGGACCGGACGGCTCCAGAGTTTTTGCAGGTTGACCAGCGTGTCGCGGGCGTAGTCCTGTTTGAGTTCGACACCGGCGTACTCATGACGCAGGTACAACTCACCTCGATTCTTGTAGTTGCCGTCCTGAACGTAGATGAACGGTCGGCCATGATTCGTCAGACTCGTCAGCAACTGCTGCTTGACTTGCTCGAACTGGCGGGACGCGATCTCGTAGTCACCCGTGTGCTCGTTGTAAGCGAAGCTGAAGAACTTGTGTTTGCGGCAAAACTCTTCGGTCAAAAATGTGTCAATGAACGTCACATCGTTGTGGATGCGGCGGACCTCGAAGATCTTATCACGACCGAGTCCGAGTTGCTTGTCCCAGTTTTTCCGCTCATTGATGTCATCGCAGTCGTCCCACTCGGGACCGAACTTGCCTTTGTTCCAGCGGTCCTCAATGTCCTTGAGCAACTCGATGCCGACCTTGTAGGGGTTCAGCCTTTGCGGACTCATGGCCATCGTGCCGGAGTGATGGTCGGCGTAGTCAATGACTTCCGCATCCGTCAGACCGTGCTTCGTCATGATCTTGGAATGCCAGTACGAGGCCCAGCCTTCGTTCATGATCTTGGTCTGACCCTGGGGGGCAAAGTAATAGGCTTCATCGCGGATAATCGCCAGGATGTCGTGCTGCCATTCCTTGAGGGGGGCGTGCTGGAGCAGGAATCGTAGTGCATCACGCTGTGGTTCTGCGGGAAACGAACGACTCGCCTCCTGTTGCTCCACCTGTTGGCGCCGTGCTTCTTCCTCGGCTTTCAACACGTCTGGCGGGTTGACGAACGAGTCCATGTACTCCTTGGTCGCAAACTTGCCCTTCGCCTCGGGCAGCCCTTTCTCCTCGTTCTCCTGATCCTGCTTGCGACGCTTGGCTTCCTCCTCAACCTTTTTGGGGTCGGTTGTGCGCCGGATGTGAGGCGAGTAGGGATCGATCAAGTCATCGATCGACAGACACGCATCGATGAAGTGCTCGACTGTCTCGTAACCATAACGGTCGATGTAGCGGTTGATCTTCGCTGCATGGTTAGCCATCTGGTCGAGCATCTTGCGGTTCGTCTTCGAGAACCAGGCATTGTTTTTGAAGAAATCGCAGTGCCCATACACGTGAGCGATCACGAGCTTCTGATCGGTGATCGCGTTCGCACTCAAGAGGTACGCGTAACAGGGGTCCGTGTTAATCACCATCTCGTAGATCTTGGACAGGCCGTACGAGTAGCTCTTCATCAACTCGTCATACTCGGCCCCGAATCGCCAGTGTGGGTAGCGCACGGGGAACCCCCCATACGCAGCGAACATGCTGAGTTCCTCATAGTCGAGGACCTCAAAGATTGTCTCAAAGAAATCGAGCCCATACCCCGCAGCGATCGCCTCCATCTCATCCTGAATCGCCTTGAGTTCCGCCGGCAACGGTCGATGGGTCGTGATGGGCATTTGGAGTTGAGGGTTGAGGGTTGAGGGTTGAGGGCACATAGATATCCCTCGTCAAGCCACGACCAAACGGAGCTCATCGAACTCCCTGATAATGCGGCAGCGAATTGTATGGCCCCAAGGTAGATCGCTGATAGGTCAGTTTCCCGAACAACTGACGAGCCATGACGTTCCGTTCAGGCCAACACGCCCCATACGACTGTCATCCGAGCTACTCAACGCCAATCATGTCGAACCTTGATTTCTGTTGTTTGGCGCTCACAGTCTCCAGCTCAACGCCGTATAGTGACTGTTGTCCGCAGCCACGATGCGGACGTCTCGTCTGGTGATCATCTCAATTGGAGGACCAATGATGAGCAATTCACGACGCTCCATGGCGGCAGTCGTCGCTATTATCGCCTGCCTCTCATTGGTCGTCGCTTTACGATCAATGGACGAGAAGCCGCAATCCGTGAAGGTGAATCGACCGGTCACGATCGACCCTGAATCGGTCTCGGACGTACCGCGCTATCGGTTCCTTGTCGGTGATGCGTATGTGTATGAGGCATTGTCCAAGTTCGACTATGACGGTGGCACAATGACCAACACAGACCGCGATGACGTCTGGGTCATTCGGCAGAACGGCGATGGTAGTTTTCGCTTGGTCATTCGGCACACATCCCAGTACAAGCAGGAGCGAGACGATGGAGACCCGTATGAGGGTGAGGAACGAGTCGCACTCAGCTACTGCGACATGTTTCCAGATGGCCGGTTCGAGAGGAATCCGTCTCTGGGGTATCAAGTGAACCCCTCGTCGATTTTCCCGCGACTCCCGGCAGAAGCCGGCGACCTTGCGACCGGCTGGCAGTCAGAGAGCAACTCCTTCCTCGGCGATACGACCTTCGAGGTGATCGAACACCCGGACGATCCACAGGGTGTGTGGACGGTCAAGTACGTTCTTTCAAGCCCGATGGACGCAATCTATGAGTCGACAGCATCGGGAGAGTCAAAATTTGATGGCGAAAAAGGATTGACCACATCCTTCACAACATCTCGGACTCAGGGCTACGGCTTCACGGGAGAAGGTCGCGGCACGATCACACTCGTCTCAGCAGACACGGTGACAGACGACTGGCTCACAACCTTTCTTACTGAAACGGACGCCTATTTCGATGCTTCCAGTGAGTATACTCGGTTGCTGCAGGAGGCCAATGACGACTACGGCCAAGCTGAAGACTTTCTGACGAAAGCAAGAGCCGTCCTTGAGCAGACGCTCAGTGAAACAACACTGGCGACGGTCACCGATCAGCTACAGAAGCAGCTTCAACAACACGAACAGTCTGCCAGTTACACGCTGGACAATGCGAAGAAGTTCGCGAAGCTCATCGGTCAGCCCTCTGAGGATTGGAATCTTCAGGACCTCGACGGCACCCAACACTCATTGTCCGACTATCGTGGACAAGTGGTGCTGTTGGACTTTTGGTATCGAGGATGTGGCTGGTGCATTCGTGCGATGCCACAGATCAAGCAGGTGGCAGATGCTTTCGCCGATCGTCCGGTGACCGTCCTGGGGATGAACACCGACCAAGAGATTGAGGATGCACATTTCGTCGTCGATGCGATGGGCCTCAACTACAACAACCTGCAAGCGACCGGCATCCCGGAGAAATACGGTGTGACCGGTTTCCCCACGCTCGTGATCCTTGATCAACAAGGCACGGTTCGCGATATCCACGTTGGCTACGCCGACGATCTGATTGACCAAATCTCCGCGACTATCGAACGACTGCTGGCAGAGTCGAGTCATGAGAACAGCGGAGCAGAGGAAGAAACAGAACTCTAATCTGGTGAGTCACTGAAACCGCAAACCACCTGTCTGTTGAATCTCAGGCTCGGCCGACGTGGAGATCGGCTGCGGTGACTGTGACGGAAACGTCTCGACCGTCGTGACCGTGTGTTTCTGCTGTTCAAACTGCAAACCGCCGGCCATCTGAACCGTCATGTCGACCGTGCGTTCGACACGTGACTCCTTCGGCAGCCCCGAGTCGAGGAACAACGTGCATTGGCCGTGACTGTGACCACCCTTAACGGTAACCCGCACGTTCTCATTGGCGTTGGCGGACTGGCCGAGTGACGTCGAAGGTGTGATCTCGCCGCCGATGCTGACGACGGCGAAACCGTTGTTCAGGTCCTTGAGCGTGTATGTGGTCTGAATCTGCATGGGGACGGGTTTGCCGATGTGACGGTCCTTCTTCCAAGTGTCGCCGAGCACCTTATCGACGTCAGCGGGCAACAGGCCAATCGTGTTGTCGACGAAGTCCGCGATACCCTTCTCACCCGAGCTGGCTTCAATGTCGAGCATGACGCGTTGTCGTTGGTTCTCAGGCACATGCTGCAGGCAACGTTCGAGAAACTCACGGAAGCCGATCACGCTGGCGATTTGATTGTCGGCTCCCAACACGAACGAGAAGCCGTCACTGACCATCCCGTGATAGGCCATGACGGCTGCCGGAATTTGAGCGGGCGGAGCGGTCGAATCGTACTCGACGAGTTCACCAGCGACCTCGTGCGAATAGCGGACGCGGTCATAGATCACCCTCAGCTGAGTGTGATCTGGCTGCACTTCCTCGACCGAGATAGCGAGCAACAACTCGAGCCGCGAGCGACTGATCTGTGGCACGCCGTTCAGCGAGGCCTGCTTGAGTTCCTGCTCGACGATCTTTCGCATGGGAAATCGCTCGCCCGATTGGAGCGACAGCTGAAGGGCGGCTCGATCGAGAGCTGGAGCGGTGGGTGTCGACTCGCCCGATTCGTCTAACTCGGTCGACGAATCATCCTCGCTCAGCCAGTCGGGAAGATCGGGAGGCGCATCGTTCTCACCTGCGTCACCGCAGCCGACTGCGACCAGGGATAACAGCCCTAAAACGAACAAGGAATTAATGTTACGGAATCTCATGAGTGACCGGACGAATCGTGGACACAGGAACGGTCGAGCGATCACGGAGAGGTCGCGATGCAAAGGCGGGGAGCATAACACCTGTCTCCAAAACCTCCTAGAGCGGATTCGCCGCGCCTGGTTGCAGCTGTGAGGGACGCATTGCCAGCTTCATAACATCGAGGAAGCAGTGGCGAACGAGGGACGTCAGTCTCCAAATGAGTCTGATGACTCCTAGCTGCTCGATGACAGGAGTTGCTCTCTACTGTCACCTGATATTCACTTGGCCGACATACGCAAATGAAGGCATGGTCAGGAGACCATGCCTTCACAGTGGAAACGAATCTGAAGCAGTTGGTTGTCAATCGTAACCCGCCACCATCAGGGGACTGACATCCCCCGCTCGCCTACTTGCGGATGCAGGCGATCGCGGTCTCAGCGGCTTGACGTACGTTCTGCTGGTCGTTTTCGACGACAAACTGCAACTGAGCGATGGCTGACTCAGCCACAGGACCGAAGCTGCCGAGAGTCAAAGCTGCGGTCGAGCGGACTTCGGCATCCGTGTCATGCAAAGCGGACGTGATGGCCGAAGCAATTTCGGGTGTCGGCAGCTTCGAGGTGTCGCCGAGTGCCATGAGTGAGAGCATCCGGACTTCAGTGGTGCCTTCGGTTGTGAGTGAGATCAATGCCTTGGTGGCGGCGACCTTGTCAGCAGCCGAGCCGAAGCGTGCGATCGCTTCAGCGACATGCAGTCGGACGAGGCTGTCCTTGTTTTGCAACTGCTGACGCAGAGCGGGCACGGCCGGTTGGGCATATTCCCCGATACCCGCAAGTGTGAAGGAAGCGAACTGCACGACTTCGGAATCGTCGCTGCTGACCAACTTCGTCAGTGATTGCACTGGGGTGACAGCGTCGCCCGTCAACTCCCAAGTAGCCCATGCAGCGTGAGCACGCACGATCTCATGGTCATCCTGAAGCAGGATCTGGACTGCAGCCGCCGCGGATGCCGCATCGGTGCCCATTTCAGCCAATGCCCGCAGCCCTTCCTTGCGGATTGCGACGTCCTCGCTGTCAAGTTTCTCGACTTCCCGCAGCACGGCGACATTGGCATCGGTGCACAATGTTGTGACCGTGTGTGGCTGCCATTTCGACTCATCCGAGCAGACCTCGGAGTTCTCATGTTTTACTGCACCGACAACTTCGAGACTGACTTCGGCTTGGGCGATCACCGGTGCGGGAGCAGCCGGAACAGTGGTCGGCTCTTCAACGATCGCAACGACCTTTTTCGTGGAAGCAGGGACTTCCGGTTGAGCTGGACGAGTGGTGCCCCAGTCATAGACAGCGAGCTGAGTCGCAGTTCGGTCCGAGTCAGCCTTCGTCGCTGAGACGGCCATGATGGGTGTCGCAGGCTCGCTGGACTCAGCCATCTCCTTTTTGGCGAACGCTTCGGCGACCAACATGGCCACCTCTGCATCGATCTCTTCGCGAGCTTCTGTGGGGTTCTTCAAGTTGCGTGGTCGCGAAGAACCGGCCGGTCGACTAGCTGCGATGAGTTCGTTGATGTTTGTGTCTTTGCGTCGCTCGCCAGACTGGACGACTTGCAGTCCCTGTTTGGCTTCGGCATTTTGAGGATCCAGGGCGAGGACCTGTCTGTAGTAGACAGTCGCCTGATCGGCATGGCCTTCTTTCTCGTACTGACGAGCCGCTGCCAGAAGTTGGTGTTTGCTGTACTTCGGCAAAACCTCATCCGTCATCTTCGCCGAGTTAGGAGTCCTCGCAGACTGCCGCGAGGCATTGGATTTGTTAAACACCCTCGCCAGCGGGAAACGCCCACCGCGAGAAGCACACCCAGCGGAGACCAAGAGGGCAGTGATCAGAGTCAACTGCATCGTGGTTCGCCCAATCACGGTTAGTCCAATCGCCATTTTTCTTCCCCCTGTGATTGATGCGATCTCGCTCGCATCAGCGATGTCTCAGCAGGATGCCGAGATGTCATTTGTCGGAACGGTCTGTCTTGACGTGATGAGCAACCGCTCACATCTTCGGCGCGGACAATTCGGATCATTCCGCGCGTGCCTGTTGTATCGGTTGTACGTCCTGTGCGGTTCAACAGAACTCTGAGGAGGCGGAGAACTCTTCCCACAGCCTCCGGCCACCCTTGCTTGCCGGCTTTGACAGACGGCTATTTCGGCAAGATTTGCCGCAACGAGCCAACTCGCAACATTCCTCCAATGTCAGAATGACGGCTGACGTAAGAATGCACAGACACGTCTGCACGCATCTGCTGAGCTAGTCAGCAGATATCGCAGCCCGTACACTCGGGAGGACGTCATGTGGAATCAATTCTGTTCACCAGAATGCACAACTGTGTCTGCTGTGCCCTCGGAACAACGCCCCGTCATTGCCAATGAACCGTTGATTTCCGTCCCATTGGGCGGCAACGGCCAGGATCAGAATCTCAATCGAATCTCACCGCTTTCGATCACAGACGTCGCCCCAAAGCTCGAGCGGTTGAAGAAGAATCTCACAGATGTCATTCAAGGCAAAAGCGACCCGATTGACGCGCTGATTGTCGCCCTGTTAGCGGGCGGCTCCGTTCTCATGGAGGACGTGCCGGGCGTCGGCAAAACGACGCTCGCGAAGGCTCTCGCCCGTTCGCTCGATGTCGAATTTCGGCGGATTCAGTTCACTCCCGATCTCCTGCCCACGGACATTCTCGGCTCATCGATCTATAGCCCTGCGGATGGATCGTTCACCTTTCATCCGGGCCCCATCTTCTGCAGCGTGTTGCTCGCTGACGAAATCAACCGTGCATCACCCCGTACCCAATCTGCCCTCCTCGAGGCGATGAGCGAGCGACAGGTGACGATCGAAGGCAAGCGAACGAAATTGCCCGATCCATTCCTTGTCCTAGCGACCCAGAACCCGATCGACTTCCATGGCACGTATCCATTGCCGGAAGCTCAACTGGATCGATTTCTGGTGCATCTAAACATCGGATACCCCGATCCGGAAACAGAGACAGACATCCTCTATGCGCAGGCGAAAGAGCGACCCATCGATCACGTGAAACCTGTATTGTCGATCGATGAAGTCGTCGGTGCTCAAGCGCTCTCTCGAGAGGTGCACGTTGATCGGTCCATCGCCGACTACATCGTGCAGATCGTCCAAGAGACACGAAATCATCATCAGCTACGGTTGGGTGTCAGCCCGCGGGGATCGTTGATGTTCTTTCGAGCTGTGCAGGCAGCCGCACTGTTCGCCGGACGAGATCATGTCCAACCCGACGATGTGCGGCAACTCGCTCAGTACGTGCTGCCTCATCGGTGCATGTTGACGTCACAGGCCCGGTACAGCAGTTCCAACAAAGTTGACATCATCGCGGAGATCGTTCGCAAGACTCGCATCCCGGTGTGACCCATGCGATACCGCTCACGCGTCATCGGCCCCATGCACCGTTACTTCTGGCGGTTCAAGCTCACGCCGGCTGGACGCATGATCGTGATGGCTGTATTGCTGTCATCGGTCGGGGTCATCTCGGTCGAAATTCCCATCTATCAGGTTTTCTGCGCACTCCTCGGACTGCTGATGGTCTGCGAACCGATCGGACTGCTGCTGCGACCTCATCTCGAACTGAAAGGGCGGCTCCCTGAACAAGCCCGAGTCGATGAACCATTTACCTGCGACGTTATCATGACGAATCGCTCCTGGAAGCCGGCATTCGACTTGATGGCCGGGCTGTTCGGTCTGCCAAAGCCCGTCGAGTTGTTAAGTGGTGACCGGTACGTCTCCTCGCTGGCCCGCGGGGAAACAGCTGTCCTGCCTGTGACGCTCGTCGCACACCGTCGGGGGGTGTATCGACTACCACCTGTCCAGATCCACTCGACATTCCCATTCAATTTGATGCGATTCGGAGGCAGCAAACTCCCGGCTCAGTCGGTGACCATACTGCCCGCCTATCACACGCTGGAACAGATCGACATCCCGCTAAGTCATCGATATCAACCCGGCGGGATTCTCGTCGCAGCCAACACAGGCGACTCCTTGGAGTACATCGGTAATCGCGAATATTCACCAGGCGAGCCTGCGCGGCATCTCGACTTCCGCGCCTGGGCGCGTCTTGGCCGGCCGGTTGTCCGTGAGTACCAGGAGGAATACTCCTGTCGGGTCGCCGTCATCCTTGATACATTTGTCCCCGGTCGACGACGACGTGGAGCCAAAGGGTTCGCAAATCTTGAAGCGGCAGTCAGTTTAACAGCTGCAACAGCGGAGGCACTCTCCACCGGCGATTTTCTCATTGACTTCTTCGCTGCCGGTCCGAACTTACACGTGTTTCGCTCGACGGGCAATCAATCGAGTTTCGACAGTGTGCTCGAAATCCTCGCAGCTGTGGATGCAAGCCGGAGTGACCCGTTCGCCCAAGTCTCGCCAGTGGTCGCTGAGGAGATGCAACAGATCTCGACCGCTGTCTGCATCCTGTTGGACTGGGACGATGCCCGGCGAGAACTGACCGATCGCATGCTGGAAGCCGGGTGTGCATTGAAGGTGATCGTGGTCTGTGATGGAGAGACAACACTCCCTATTCAAGAGTCTGCACAGATTCAACAAGTCCGCATCGACACCATCACCTCCGGACACCTGCAAGAGATCTAACCACGTGTGATGTTCGAAACGACGCGACATGCAGGTGAGTCATTGTCCGTATTCAAGCGGGCAGACATGAGAATCGCGTCCACACGGACTCGCTGGCTGGCGATCGTAGGCCTCCTGATTCAAGCCTGCTTGCTCGGGTACGTCTCTGGCGTCAGGGTGTTTCCGGTCACGATCACCCTGTTGGCCGTTATCGCCGGGGTGACCCCCTGGCGAATGCCGCTGAGCAAGTCATTACAGCTTTGGCTGTACGCCGTCATCGCGATCGGCTTTATCCTGTATCACTTTGTGTCGCCTGTTCGGATTATGATCGAGGATTCGCTCATTTCCCCCATCCAAACACACATCGTGGCTCGTATTCTGATGGGCGTCCAACTCGTCACGCTCTTTCTCCGAAACGAGGGAGACCGCCCACCCCTCTGGCTCGCTGGCATGGGAGCAATGTGTCTGCCATTCGCTGTCAATTCGCCACTCAAATTCACCGAACACCACACTCTCCTGATTGGGATCATCGCATTCATTGGTGTGATGGCGATGTTTGGCAACGAATGGCGGATACGGACGGTCACCACGTCTCAACTTCGGCAGTGGCCGCGTGCGATTATTCTCGCGTTGACCCTGACGACATCACTGCTGACAGGAGCGGGGTCGGCACTTGCACTGCAACACTATGAGAAGAGCATCGAATTCTTCCTCGAAGACTTTCTCGGCTATGGACCTCGGGCTGCTCGTCCCGGCTTCACGATAGGAAGTCGATTGAATGACGTCACCCACTGGAAGACCACCCAGGCAAACGAAATCGCTCTCAGGGCTTTTTCAGACGAGCCGCCGGGCTATCTGCGGGGAATTGTCTTTGATACGTATAACGTCCCGAGGCAATGGAACAATTCGTGGACGGTGTGGGAAAGCGAGGACGAGAGCTATCCGCTGCAACAGACGGAGCCCCCTCGTGGATTGCCGGGGGTGAAGAAAGACCATCTGTTGTATTCCGTCATCGAACAGCCGCAAGGTCACTGGGCGACAATCGATGTCTGGCTACAGAACCCGCGAGGACTCTTCGTCTTTGCACCACTGGAGACCGCATATGTGTCCGTCGACAGAGGAACGGTTTTGCGCGAATTTCACGGAACATTACGTGTCTCCGAGCGTCCAGACCAATCGACATACTCCCTCATTACAACAGACACGCTCCCCCGTCAGTTGCTGGACGAAAAACTTCGCAAGCGGGCCACTACACTCGACACTCTGCTGAGTCCACGAATTACGCAACTGGCTGATGAGTTGTTTGCCGATTGTGGAACGAACCGTGAGAAAATCGACCGTGTGCAGCAGTGGTTTCAGGACAACTTTGAGTACCGCTTGGGAATTGACGTTCCCGGCCGCGAAGATCCGTTGACCTTTTTCCTAACCACACGGTCGCCAGCCCATTGTGAGTTTTTTGCAACCGGAACAGCCGTATTGCTGCGTCTGGCGGGCGTGCCCAGCCGGTATGTCACCGGATATGTGGCCACCGAGAGAAACGATGTCGGGGGCTATTGGATGGCCCGCAACAAGGACGCCCACGCCTGGGTCGAGGCGTACGACGACCGCAAACAGCAGTGGGTGACCGTCGAGTCGACACCCGCTGCGGGCATTCCTCAGCCGCGTGCCGCTTCCCTCTGGTCACAAACGTTCGATGCAGTCCAACTCTTTTTGGCTCGATTTACGAACCTCGCCCGCAACTACAGAGTCGGCGAAATGCTCCAGAGGCTGTGGGGCCTCATCTGGTCAATCCCAGGACTTGTGACCCTATCTCTAATGTTAATCTCCCCTCTGATGTGGAAGAACCGACGACTGCCACACTGGACCAGGCACCGCGATGATGCACGCCTCAAGTCCATGCACGCGGTGCTCTCCCAACTCGATCGACTCGCCAAACATCACAATCGCGAACGTCAATCGGACGAAACGCTCTTGCAGTTCGCACGCCGCTTACGAAAGAGCGATGACGGCTCCGTCGGGTCACAATCCCTGGCTGACTGTTACGACCTCTACTGCTCCCTTCGCTTCCGTGGTCAGACCGGGCCAGAAGCCATCGACCAACTGGAGGATGCCCTCGCGCGAGTACCAATGATGCGGGCTTCAATCGCCAAGCAGACGCCCCCCTCTACCGCACCCATGACCAACCAGTGACCCCCTCGAGATTCTGGACGCAGACCTCCGGCCAAGGTCCATCCTTTAAGCCAACAATTGCGTTCGCCGCCATCGTAAGGGCGTCGCGACGTGATTCGATGTCCAACCCGGCGACATGACCGGCAAGCAAGGCATGCCGATGATTGAGCAGCGGACTGTCAAGAGGCAACGGCTCCTGCTCGAACACGTCGAGCCCAACACCACGAATGTGACCGGACGTGAGCGCCACATTGAGGGCCGTTTCATCGACCAAACCACCACGTCCCGTGTTAATGAACACCGAACCAAGCTTCATCTTCGCGAAGCGTTCCGCATTCATCAGATGGGCCGTCTCCTCGATCAGCGGGATATGCAGCGACACATAGTCCGCACGACTCAGCAGATCGTCCAGCTGGACGAGTTCGATGTCCCACTGCTTGACAAACTCCGGATCGGCATGCGGTTCACAGACGAGAATCTCCATTCCCAGCCCAATCGCCCGTGGCACAACTGCTTGTCCGATGCGTCCCAGCCCCACAATGCCGAGTGTGCTGCCCATCACCCGGGGATAGGTGATGCGTTCCCACTGCCCCTCACGCACACGCATGTCGAGGTCGGGGAACCCTCGTGCGACGCCCATTAACAGGGCAATCGTGTGCTCAGCGACGGAGTGATGATTCACTCCCGGCGTCGTCGTGATCGCCACACGATGCTCATCGCAAGCAGCGACATCGATCGCATCGAACCCGACACCGGTGCGTGCCAGCACTCGCAACGCCGGCAGACTGTTGATCACGTGGGGCGTGTACGGCTCCGACCCCGCGAGCACGGCCTCTGCCCCCCCGACCACGTCGATCAATGTGTCCTCGTTCCACAGATCGAGACTGCGATCGATGCGTTCGACGTTGAACCCTGCCTGTTCGAGAATCTCATCGTGTGGCCCTTCATCGGCCATCAACGCACAGCATTTGACAACGGGTTTCATGGGTCAAGGTGACTCTCGGGGTAAATGGGTCCGCAAGTAGACGACGTCATAACGCCTCGTACCAACTTGATGCAACCTGATGAATCAATCTCAACGTGGGACATGGTTGCCGAGCGGGTCGTACTTGCGGCAAGATGCTCTGACGTGACCACTCCCAAACCGAGAGCCCGCACCATGACCGACACCCAGATTCACACGAAGATTGACTTCGACCAACCGGGCATCCAATGGGGAACGCTGTCGGTGCCCTACTCGTACAACCTCAGCGGATGGTCGCAGTTGCAGGTGCCGATCGCAACGATTGGCAATGGCGACGGACCGACCGTGTTGCTGATGGCGGGGAACCACGGCGACGAGTACCCCGGTCAAATCGCCATCATGCGACTGATGCGTGAACTGTCCGCTGAGCAGATCAGCGGACGGTTGATCATGATCCCGATCCTCAATGTGCCTGCATCCAAAGCCGCGACGCGGTTGTCGCCACTCGATGGCAAGAACCTCAACCGCTGTTTCCCCGGCGACCCGCTGGGCGCCGTGTGTGAGATGATGGCCCATTACCTAACGACAGTCCTGTTCCCGATGGCTGATGTCGTGATTGACCTGCACACGGGTGGACGAGGTGTGTACTTCTATCCCTGTGCCCACATGCATCTCGTTGACGACTGGGCACAACGCAGAGCGATGGCTCGGGGGGCCGAAGCATATAACACAGACTTTGCCTTCCTATACGCAGACATCGCTGGACACGGTCTGCTGCCGGTCGAGGCGGAGAGTCAGGGAAAGGTTGTCATCACGACCGAGATGGGGGGTGGCGAGGTCATCCCTCAACCGATTCATCATCTCGCGCAGGACGGTCTGCGAAACGTGCTCGTTCACACAGGAGTGTTGGCAGGCGAGTTTCGCTCGCGAGCTGACCTGGGATTGCCGCCGATACGGTGGATTCAATCACTCGACCAGAACGACTACATCTTCTCACCCGAGTCGGGACTGTACGAGAGTCTGGTCGACGTGGGAGTTGATGTGCGTGCCGGACAACCGCTCGGTGCCCTGCACTTCCCGGAACGTCCTGACCGTGAGCCGACGATCATTGAGGCCAACTCGGATGGCGTGCTGATCGCCCATCGTGGCCCGACGCTGACACAGCAGGGAGACATCCTCGTCTGTCTGGCCCATGACGTGCCTGACGAAGTACTGCAGACTTTCCAAAGTGCCACCTGATGCGAGTTCCCGATGGAAACAGCTCAGTCCAACCTTCACCACCCGCTGGACCGCAGTTGGTCATGTTCGGCGTGATCTGGTGTCCGGACACGAAGTCAGGCACTCAGGTCGTCTCGCCATTCTGCTGCTGATCCGTTGAACATTGATCGTCACAGCGACCCGTCAATCGCAGACGGTTCTTGGCGAATACGTGATACGCCTTGTCCGCCAGATGTGACACACCCGGCAGCCGCGTTGCACTCACCAGCCATCCGAAGCCCAAGGCACCATAGATGTGCCTGAAGGCCTCGACTCCCGTGACCCACTCGCCTGTGGGAAGCTGTCCGTGCATCTCCTCCATGAAGCGGTCCATGGTGATGTCGTACTGAGACACATCGAAGTCATCAGCGGCGATGTTGGTCAGCCTCAAGCGCTTGCCTCGGTCCATCAGCCGCAGCACATTGATCTCCCGCTTGCAGAGCGGACAATCTCCGTCATAGAAGACCTCAATCGCATAATCGCCCGGCTGTTCGCCCGTGCCGTAACGTTGCGACTTGCGGTGGTAGGTTCGCTCTTTGCTCATCATGTCGATTCTACTCCACTTACCATTGTAGACACACTAACACCGTGTCAACGCGAAGCGATGCAAAGATATCTGGACCGTGATAGGCTGCGTGCAATCACAGATGATCGCACACGCGTCACTATTCGGTGAAGAATCCATGAAAAATGCAAGTGGCACCACCATCCTCCGTAATGGTCAGGTGATCGACGGCACCGGGGCTGATCCCATCCCGAATGGGATTGTCGTCGTCCAGGATGGTCGTCTCCTATTCGTCGGTGTCGAGCGTGACCTGCCTGATCTCCCATCTGCTGCAGCGGAAATCGACGCAGGCGGCGGGACGATCATGCCAGGGTTGGTCGAGGCTCACTTTCATCCGACGTACTTCAACGTGGCAGCACTGGAAGATCTCGACATCAAGTATCCGGTGGAGTACGTGACCCTGCTCGCTGCCAACAATGCGAGGCTGGCGCTCGAATGCGGTTACACGTCAGCCCGCAGCGGGGGCAGTCTGTTCAACATTGATGTCTGGCTGAAGAAGGCCATTGACGAAGGTCTCTCACCCGGTCCCAAACTCGCCGCGAGTGGCCGTGAGATCTGTGGAGCGGGTGGTCTCATGGATTGGAACCCCGAATTCCGCAAGATTGGCATGGAGGGACTCATCCTGCTCATCAATGGTCCAGACGAGGCACGATCAGCCGTGCGTAAGTTGGTGAAGGACGGTGTGGAATGGGTGAAGACATACCCCACCGGCGACGCGGCTGCCCCCGATGCGAATGACCATCACACGCTGTGCATGACCTATGACGAAATGCATGCGGTCGTGCAGACGGCTCACAATCATCAGATGAAGGTGACGGGTCACTGCCGCGCGACCGCAGGTATCAAGAATGCCCTGCTCGCCGGTTACGACACTTTGGAACACGGGACATTCATCGACGACGAAACTCTCGACCTGCTCCTCGAGCGAGATGTCCCCGTCGTCCCCGCATTGTACTTTGAGCAGGCGAGCATCGAGCATGGACCCGAGTTCGGCATGCCTCAGGCGGTGATCGATGGACACCAGGAGACGCTGGAAGGGGGTGCGGAGAGTGCCCGACGAATTCTCGCTGCCGGCGGACGACTCGGCATGGGAGGCGACTACGGCTTCGCCTGGAACCCGCACGGCGACTACGCAAAAGAGTTGGAATTCTTCGTCAGTTATGTCGGTCTGAACCCGCTCGACGTCATCACTTGTGCAACGAAAACTGGAGCCGAGATCCTCGGGCGGGGAGGTGAAACAGGCACGTTGGAGACAGACAAACTGGCCGACGTCCTGATTGTCGATGGCGACGTTGTCAACGACATCGCCATTCTCCAGGACAGTTCACGATTCATTGCCGTCATGCAAAATGGACACATCCGCTCAGGTCAACTTGCATGAAATCGGCGGCTTATCATTCGCGGTCGACCGTGTGGCCGAGGATGGCAGACTCCTCGAAGACCGCATGCTGGATGATCGTGCGGACACCGGAAGTGTAGACGATGTGGATTTTGCCGTCTTTGGTCTGAATGGCGGTCGGATAGGCTGCCGTGTCTCCCTCGACGTTGTAGACGTCTCGGCGGTGGGGATACGTCTTGTCGTTGTCGGTCGAGATGGCGATTGTGAGCGGCATGCGCTCGCCCTCGTTGTTGTCATTGTAGACCAGCAGGAGATGTCCATTTTGCAACTTGATGAAGTCGACGGCCGAGTTGGGATTGCGGAACTTGGTCCGTTTTCCTTCGCTCCACGTGAAACCGCCGTCTCGTGATTCCGAGCGATACGTGCAACCGGTTGGTTCGGGTCCGAAGCGACCACCGCGGCGGATGTAGCACACGAGATAGTCGTCATCGATCTGCACGGGTGATGCCTGCAGATTGCCGATCTCGGAATAGATCCGGTTCGTGGGCGTCCACGTCTTTTCCTCAGGATCGTACCGCAAGAAATAACTGCATGTATCTGCAGGAGTCCCTTCACGATCCTCTCCTGTCTCATGATAGACGGGGAGCAGGTAGTCGCCGTTGTTCAGCACGATCGGAGCAGAACGAACCATCGTCCCCTCCTCGAATGACAGCATGTACGGGTCCGACCACGAGTGGGCCATGTCTTCGGACACCTTGTACTTGATCCGGGCGGATGACCACGTCGGCCCATAATTGGTGATGTAGAACAGCCAGACTTTGCCGTCCGGTCCTTGCCAGATAGCCGCGTTGCCCTCGGACCGATTGGGCGTATCCGCGATAATCAACGGCGGTGTCCACCTATTAGTCCCCTTGACCAGCCGCATGCCGTAGACCGCCGTGTCGCCATCGTACTCGCCATCGCCGCCGTAATAGGCGATGTAGAGATCACCGTTATCGAGTTCGGTGATCGTCGCCGGGTGTTTGTAGCGGCGAGAGATTTCCGGTCCGACGACGCGTTCGATCGTGATGTCATCGACTGCGAATACAGGGGCCGCGATGGCGACTGCGAGTAACGTCTGGACCAGTTGTCTCATCTTGGCGATTCCTCAGAGTGAGTGGCGATGTGCGCGCGATCGGATGTTGCTGATGACTTTGTTCAACAGCAGAGAGGCTGTAACTTTTTGAAGTTCGGTTGCGTAACGCCGCAGGACGGACTTCCAAGTCCGTCCAGAAACAGCATCCATGTTTGCGTTCTCATTGGTAAAATCGAATGAAGGACGGATTTGGAAATCCGTCCTCCGATAAAATCACGGCCTCAGAGCCTTCGGTTTGGGAAGGTTAATTCGCCCCCAGTGCGGAGAGGACATGTTCCATGGGGGTGAGCAGGATCGGACAGGGGCCATCGTCGCTATGAACGGCCAAGAGTCCGCGTGGGAACTGTTTGCCCAGAGGAGCCATGACAACGTCGATACCGTCTGTGTCCTTCGCTCCTGTGACTGCGAACGGCAGTGTCAGACCTGTCCCATCGAGAGGCATCACATGAATAGTACTGGTGCCTTGATCGGAGAACAGCAGATAGGTGCCGTCACCGGTTTTCGCCAGTGTCAAGCCTTCGAGTTCGCCTTTGACGCCGCGATTGCCGACTTCGAGAATGAGTTCGCCTGTGGTCGGATCGCCCGGCTCAGCACCCAGACGCCAAATGCCCTTGCGTTCCTCAGCGACGTACAACAGTCCGCTGGAGTCATCGGCGACCGCACCTTCCGACTTGCCGATGGGCCAACTGCGGACCTTCTTACCCGTGACGTGACCGGTGCCGTCGTCGGTCAGTTCATACTGTTCGGCTTCTGCATCGAAAGAAGTGATAAACGCGTAGAACTTGTCGGTCTTCAGTGAGTGATAGAGGCAGCCGCCATAGTTCGGGCCGGTGAGAATGTCGCCCCGGTCGACACGGACAAGCTCGCGGGACTGCGGATCAACGCGGAAGCAACAGAGCTTGGCTCCATCGTCGCGCTGATTGACGACTACCAGATCAACGATCTCGCCGCCGAGCGGGAAGCCACTACGGATGTCGACGTTGCCCGGCTTGGAGACCTCGACCGACTGCAGAAGCTTGCCTTCCAAATCGTAAACGAACAGCCGATTGGCCGACTTGTCGGAGGTGATGACCGTACTGCGGGAGGCCGTGTTGATGTCCTGCCAAACACAGAGGTCGTCCTGATCAACCGCATCCGGATTGAGCAGTTTGACCGTCGGCTCCGCGAGCATAACATTGTCGCCTGCTCGCATTTTGGGGGTCGCTGCGACTCGTTCGGGTGTTTGCTCGCGACGATTCTCGGGCGTGTCCGGGATGCGATCGATCAACTCATTGACTTGTCCTTCCCGCTTCTTAAGCGTGAAGGCGTCGTACGGTCGACCGGTCGCTGTGCGGGCCTCGTAACGGAGTTCGTCGTGCTCAACCGTGATGATCTGATACAGCTGGGTGTCTTCGGCAGCACGTCGCATGAAGGGACGCCGGCCCAGGTCGTACATCTTCGGACCGCTCACGGAGACAACGTACACGGTTCCTGCATCATCGCTTTGCTTGCGGACTCCCGTCGCAACGTTTTGCTCGCTGTCGTAAGACATCAGCCGTGAGCGGGCATACGTGTGATCATGCCCGGTGAGCACGAGGTCGACCTTGTACTTGTCGAAGAGGGGCTGCCACAGGTTTCGCAGCACCGGATTGTCGCGTCCCGCCTTGGACGAGTAGATCGGGTGGTGACACGTCACGACCGTCCAGCGGTTCGGGTTATCAGCGAGGACGCCATCGAGCCATTCGGCCTGCTGCTCCCAGTCCTCATTGGAGTTGAGGGCGATGAAGCGCGTTCCCTGATAGTCCATCCAGTAGATGGCTTCGCGGGCCCGCTCCGGACCGTTTTCGGGAAAGGCGAACGTCGGCTGCCAATGACGCGCCAACTCGCGAGTCTCAGTACCGGTGTTGGGATCGGTGACACGCGGGTACTCATGATTCCCCGGGACTGCGATGCAGGGCATGGTCCGTGAGATGAACCCCTGCGAGTAGAACCACTCACCCCATTCAGCATCGCGCGGTGCATTGTTGATCAGATCACCGGCATGCATCAGGAAAGCGGCACGAGGAGCATCCATGAATGCCTCTCGGGCGACGCGCGACCAGTGTGACTTCAAATCGTTCTGAGCATCGCCGAAGTATACGAATGTAAACGGTTTCGACTGCTCCGACGCCGTCGTGAAGTGCGACCACTCGCTCCAGTTCGTGCCGTCACCCACGCGGTAGACGTACTTCGTCTGCGGCTGGAGCCCGGTGAAGTTCAGCGAGTGATAGTGAGCCGTGCCAAGGTCCGACTCGAAAGGCGTCGTCTTCGCCTTGTGCTGCTTCGCACCGGCAACGAACAACGGCCCATCCTCAGCGACAGCGATCTGAGCAACAGCATGTGTGACTGTCGTGTCGGTTCGCCATGTCACCGCCTGCGACGTCGCCGGCTCCGTGACCCACGTGAGGACGATGCGATCCGGATTGGCCGTCGGTCGCCAGGCGACCTCATCCGCGACCTTGGGTGGAGCGTGATGATGCTCCTCGCCCTCGTGGGCGACCACTTGTGCAGCAGGACAGAAAGAGGCAAACGTGGCAAGACTCGCCACAAGAACAGACGACCGACTCAACCAGCAGAACATGCCGAAACCCTCAAACGACGATTCAATGGGACATTGGAGAATGTGGGGGACAACAGTCGGCCATAATACCGTTGTGTCGCAACACTCATCGTATCATGCTGCGGGACGTTAAGCAGTTGTGAAGGCACCGGTCGGACATCTGCAATTTCGCTTAAACCGACCATTTTGCCCACTCTCATCTGCTGAAACGCGAGTCTTTCGATCACCTGACCTTGCTCCGGTCGCAGAGAATCCGATAGACAACCGCTCCCCACGAGCAATTCCCTCCTCCCGATTCGACATTCGTCGCCATGAATCCATCGCTCACTACTCATCGCTTCTCCCGTCGAGCAGCAGTCATTGCCGCCCTGATGATCGCCACTTGCATGGTCATCACCCTGTTGTCATCCGGCTGTCGCACGGCTCCCGTCTCTGGAAGACGGCAACTGCTGACCATCTCGGAAGAGAAAGAGATCAGCATGGGCGTCGAGGCCTATGAGCAGACGCTCGCCGATGAGCCAAAGTCGCAGGACCAGGAGATCATCGACATGGTGAACCGCGTCGGACAGCGCATCGCTGCGGTCGCCGACAAGCCGGAGTATGACTGGGAGTTCCGTGTCATCGCCAAGGACGTGATGAATGCGTTCGCACTCCCCGGCGGCAAGGTCGCCGTGTACGAGGGCATCCTGCCGGTCTGTCAGGACGAAGCGGGACTCGCTGTTGTGATGTCACACGAAGTGGCCCACGCCATCGCTCGGCACGGTGGCGAACGCATGAGCCAGCAACAAGTCGTGTCTGGTGTCGGTGGCGTGATCAAGGCGGTCAGCCAAAAGAAGACCAGTGAAGAAACCACCGACAAGGTCATGCAGGTCTACGGCGGTGCCTCCAAGTACGGCGTCATCCTCCCCTTCAGCCGCAAGCATGAGTCGGAAGCGGATGCGATCGGACTGATCCTGATGGCCAAAGCGGGCTACGATCCCAGCGTGGCTCCCGAATTCTGGGAACGCTTCTCCTCACAGAACGGTGAGAAACCGCCCGAATGGCTCTCGACGCACCCGGCCGATGCCCGTCGCGCCGCCGAGTTGCGTGAGCTGCTCCCCGAAGCCATGAAATACTATGAAGTCGCCTCGCAACAACTCGGCATGGGCGAGGTCATCCCGCTCAATCGTCCGCAACCCCAGTCACTCGCGGCAGCGGCTCCTGCGACGGCACCTCTGCAACAACTCGCCTTCGCCCCCGGCTCCCCACAGAAGGCCGCGATGGGTCCGCCGCCACCCCTCCCTGCGAAAGTCGACCCGTTCCTCGACAACGACACGGTCGCAGCCGTCGATCCTCCATCACTTAACGTCGGCTTCTTCCAACCGCCTGTCACCGCTGATCCCCACTCACCAAACACGATCGAGGCATACCGACTCGACAGCGTGTCGGCAGAACCGATGGACGACGGCTGGGAACCCGCCATCGGCCGCGCCCGCGTGCAGTGACGACCGTAGGACGGACTTCCAAGTCCGTCCCTCAGAAGACACCTCTAACTTGGCCGGACTTGGAAGTCCGGCCTACGGAGTCAACAGTCGTCGCACAGCAGTGACGACGACCGCCGCCGCACGGTCGATCTCGTCTGCCGTCGTAGAACGCCCCAGACCAAAGCGCAAGCTCGCGAGACTCATCACTTCCGACACACCCATCGCACGGAGGACGTGACTTGGTTCCGGATCAGCAGTCGTGCAGGCAGAGCCCGAACTGACCGCGAGGCCGTCGAGGTTCATCATCAAGGCATCTCCGTCGACGCCAGCAAAGCTGAGATGCAGATTCCCCGGAAGGCGCTTCTCGGGATGACCGTTGAGAGTTACCCCTTCCAACGCAGAAGCGATGGCGAGACGTAATCGCTCCCGCAGATCTCGCAAACGGGCCGACTCATCCTCCATCTCTGCGATCGCCAGTCGGCACGCCTCGCCAAACCCGACGATCAGCGGCACGGGCAATGTCCCGCTTCGCATTCGACGTTCGTGCCCGCCGCCATCAATTTGACACGTCAGTCGTGTCGCTGGCTGTCGACGACGGACAAATAAGGCTCCGACACCTTGCGGCCCATACAACTTGTGAGCGGTGAAGCTCATAAGATCGACAGGTAATTGGGACAAATCGAGTGGCACCTTACCGACCGCCTGTGCCGCGTCGCTGTGAAGCAGCACGCCATGTTCGCGGCAGATGCCACCGATTTCGTCGAGCGGGTTGAGCGTTCCAACTTCATTGTTCGCAGCCATCACCGAGACGAGTGCTGTCTCGGGATGAATCGCTTCCGCCACCACTTGCGGGTCGACACGGCCATACTCATCGACTGGCAGGATCGTGACATCGACACCCTCTCGCTTCAGTCGCCGTGCGGGGTCGAGGACCGCTCGGTGTTCGGCTGCGTTGACGATCAGGTGTCGCTTCTGCCCCTTACCAGAGAGCGACCCCTTGATCGCGAGGTTGTTCGACTCGGTCGCGCCACTGGTGAAGACGATCTCTTCTGGGTCACACCTGATGATGTCCGCGATCTGCTGTCTCGCATTCTCGACAGCGTCACGAGCTTCTCGACCGAATGCGTGACTCGTACTGGATGCATTGCCGACGTGCTCGGCGTACCACGGCCACATGGCCTCCAACACGCGGGGATCGCAGGGGGTCGTGGCGTGATGGTCGAGATAGATACGTTCGTCGGTCATCTGTCGCAGATCACTCCGGCTGGACAGGGCAGACGAATCCCTCCGGTTTGACAGCCATCACTGAGCAGGTGACGGATGGCAGCAGACGCTCAGCCGTGTTGCCGACGAGCAGACCGGGGATCCCGCCTCGCGCGACTGTCCCCATCACCAACAGATCGGCTGCGTTCTCTTCGATCGCATCCTGAATGGCGATGTCGGCCCTCCCAGAGACCACCTCCATCCGCACTCCCGCGCTAATCGTGCGGCAATCCGTCATCGCGAGGCGATCATTGAGTTGCTGCTCGGCCTCTTTGACGGTCGTCTCCTTGTAGTCCTTGATCTCCTCCGGAGGTGTGCCGCTGCGACGGAGTTGATGTTCCAGTGGATACTGGACGACGTGCAAGACCAGCAGACGTGCATCCAGCAGTCGGGCCGCGGAGACGCCGAGTTGAAGAGCATGTTGGCCGACGTCCGTCAGATCGTCAGCAACAATGACCGTTTTCGTCTCCGACTCGACATCTGGACGGGCGACCCAGACGGGACACGGACATTTCCGCAGCAGCTTTGTGCCAGTGCTCCCCAGCCACATGCGACTCGTCGCTGAGTCATCCCGCGACCCTACGATGACCATTTGATGCCCATTGCGGATCACCTCACGAATGATCTCCATCCACGCTCGACCCGTGGTGACGCGTGCCTCCGCCGAGACTCCCCGCTGTGTCGCTGCGGCCACGAGTGCGTCCAACTGTGATTGGACAGCGACCGGCAACTGCTCGCCTGCGGGGGGCTCATCGGTGACTGTCAAGAAAGTCAGACTGGCTTGTGAGAACTCGCCGACCCGCATCGCCGTCTCGACCGCCTCCCGCGTTGGCTCCGGCAACTCGTATTCATCCGGGTTCTCAGCAGACGTGACCATGTCCACGCCGACGAGCAGCCTCTTCACACCAAACATTGATGCACCTTCGGTCAAAAACGCGACTGATTCGTTGAGATGTCAGTCTACCAATTCGGCAGCGATCAGGTCATCCCATGTCTCGCGACGGCGTATGAGGCGATGAGTGTCACCATCCACAAGCACTTCGGCTGCCCGACCGCGGGCGTTGTAATTGCTGCTCATGACCATGCCGTAGGCTCCTGCACTGAAGGTACACAGCAAGTCGCCCCGCTCGACCGGCGGCAGATTGCGAGCCTTCGCCAGATAGTCGCCCGACTCACACACGGGTCCGACGACGTCGACCGTTGAGCAACCGTCGATCTCGGTGAGGAAGTCACTCGGAACGGGCACATCCGACTCCACTGGCCAGATGGCGTGGAATGAGTCGTACATCGCCGGGCGGACGAGTTCGGTCATGGCTCCATCCTGAATGACGAACGTCTTGCCCCCCTCCTGTTTGACGAAGATCACACGACTCACGAGTACGCCCGCGTTGCCTGCAATACACCTTCCAGGTTCGAGTGCGAGTCGACAGTCGGCCTCCTGCACGCGAGGGACAATGACGTCGGCGTAATCGCTGTACGGCGGTGCCTGTCCCTGCTGATAGTCCAGACCAAAGCCGCCGCCGAGATTGATCCAGTTCGTCTGATGCCCCTTCTCCCGCAGTTCGCGGACGACATCCACAGCCTTGGCAGCCGCCTTCTCATAGGGCTCGGTGGTGTTGATGGGTGAGCCGAGGTGCATATGAATGCCGCGCAATTCAAGATGCGGGTCCGCGAGCACCTTGTCGGCCAATTCGCCACCCCGTTCGATGTCGACACCGAACTTGTTGCCCTTTTTGCCCGTGGTGGTTTTGGCGTGCGTCTTGGCGTCGATGTCCGGGTTGAGCCGCAGAGCGACCGGAGCAACGACACCCAACTCTCCCGCAACCGCCGCGATGGCGTCCAACTCGGGCTCGCTTTCGACATTGAACATCAGGATGCCGACTTCGAGGGCGAAGCGAATCTCATCGTCCGTCTTGCCCACGCCCGCAAAGCAGACCTTCGCCGTATCACCCCCCGCCTGCTGCACCCGATACAACTCACCCCCCGACACCACATCAAAGTTGCACCCCGCCTCACTGAGCACCTTGAGCAGCGACAGGTTGCCGTTCGCCTTCACCGAGTAACAAATCACCGGATCGACCGCCGCAAACGCCTCCCGGACCGCTCGGAACTCATTGACCAGCTTGGACTTCGAATACACAAATAACGGCGTACCGTATTCTGCAACGAGGTCCGCAAGGAAAACATCTTCGCAGCGCATACTTGAATTCTTGGTCTCGAAACTATCCATCTCAGCAGTTGTCCTCAGGGATACGAACCTCGTTCATCGGTGCCCTCCTCAGTGTGACCTCAGTGTGAGTGGTTGTGCAGACTCCGACAAGGGACTGATGATGTCACACTTCACAACTGATCAACCTGCACGACCTGAATCACCCGGGCGTCGTGCCTCACCCCATCTGGCTCGTGAATTCTGCCCTTACTGTGCCAGAGCACTCTTCTCGAATTGACACTTTGGTCCAAGGCACCACTAACGTCGATGGAGTCAGGAGAATTTCCATCCACCCCTCTCGCTCACGAACAACGAGGGATTCGACCGTTGAAGACCGTTCTCATCTGTCATGCGAATCGTGAGATCATCCGGCACGGGACGGCTCCGTGGATGGAGTCGTTCTCGGATTTGGTCGGCATCATCGAGATCGAGGACAAGCCGGGTAGTCGCTGGGCGAATGTGAAACGTGAGGCGCGACGGGTCGGATGGTTGGGGTTACTCAACGTGGTCGCCTTTCGGCTGTACTACAAGCTGTTCCTCTCCAAACGAGACGAAGCGTGGTCCGATGAGCGGCTGGAGCAGCTCAAGCAGACGTTCGCGCCTTTGCGGGACGACATTCCTGTCCTCAAGACACACTCGCCCAACACGCAGGACGCGAGAGAGTTTCTGGAGTCACTGGAGCCGGACATCATCTACGCGGCGTGCAAGCACATTCTCAAACCTCGCATCTTCTCGATTGCTAAGACCGGGACGCTGGTGATCCATCCGGGCATCTGTCCGCAATACCGCAACGCTCACGGGTGCTTCTGGGCACTGGCGAACAATGACCTCGACCACGTCGGCGGCACGTTGTTGCAAGTCGATGCCGGCATCGACACGGGGCCGGTCTACAAGTACCTGAGAGCCGACTTCGACGAAGTCAACGAGTCGCACATCATCATTCAGCAGCGGATGATGTATGAAAATCTCGACACGCTGGCCCAGGCATTCCAGGACATTCACGAGGGCCGACTGCTGGACATCGACACCGCAGGGCAGCCGTCTCGCGAGTGGGGGCAGCCCTGGCTAACGTCCTATCTCCGTTGGAAGTGGCAGGCCCGTCGCCGTGCTCGGCAACGAGTACCCAGACTCACTGCTCTACAACCGGCGTCGCCGTCCCGTCAATAGCACTAACACAGCGACGAACAGCGACGCTCCGATGATCGACCAGATCACCGGGAAACCGCGCCCACCAAATTGAATCGTCAGCAACTCGGGCAGCCCTGCCTTCTTGGAGATCCACGATCCCAGCAGTGCTCCGATAAAGCCGAGCACAATCGACGCGAGGCACCCGCCACGGGATGCCCCCACGATCGACTGAGCGACGCTGCCGCAGACCCCGGCAATCAGCAACAGCAACAGCAGTTCCAGGAGATCCATAATTACACGGCCTCGGCTTGATGTTGGGCGAGGAGTTCAGCGATCTGCACCGCGTTGGTCGCTGCCCCCTTACGGAGATTGTCACTGACACACCAGAAGGTCAGGCCGTCTGGATTCGAGATGTCGCGACGAATGCGACCAATGAACACTTCGTCGCTGCCGTCACACTCGCTGGGCAGCGGGTACAGTCCTTCCTTGAGATCGTCCATCACGGTGATGCCGGGGAAGTTTGAGAACAACTCACGTGCCTCTTCGGGTGAGACCGGCTTCGCGGTCTCGACGGTGATGGACTCGCTGTGACAGTTGCTGACCGGGATTCGCACGCACGTCGGGCAGATTTGGATACTCTCGTCACCGAGAATCTTGCGTGTCTCGTAGACCATTTTCATCTCTTCAGACGTGTACCCGTCCTCCTTTTCGCTGCCGATCTGTGGGATGGCATTGAACGCGATCGGCTTGGTGAAGGCCTTGTAACTGTGGACCTTGCCGTCCAGGTGAGCGCGTGAGCCTTCCAGCAGGTCGGCTGTGCCCTGAACACCGGCACCGCTCGTCGCCTGATAAGTCGCCACAATCACGCGTGTGACCTTCGCCGCGTCGTGCAGCGGCTTGAGGGCCATGACCATTTGCGTGGTCGAGCAGTTGGGCGAGGCGATGATGCCCTTGGCGTTGATCGCATCCTCCGGGTTGACCTCGGGAATCACGAGGGCGACTCCATCCTTCATCCGCCAGTAGCCCGACTCATCGATCACGGTCGCTCCCGCGTCGACCGCAGCCGGGAGATACTCGGCGGCAGTGTCGTCCGGCGTGGACGCGAGGACCAGATCGACGCCATCGAATGCTGATGTCGTCAGTTCCTCGACCGTGTACTCCTGCCCCTTGAACGTCAGCGTCGATCCCGCACTCCGGGCGGAGGCAAGAAAGCGAAACGTCTTCGCAGGAAAGTCCCGCTCCTCCAACAACTGCCGCATAATGCGGCCCACTGCTCCTGTCGCTCCGACCAAGGCCACCGTCTCAAACACAGTCAGACTCCTCAATTTGATGAATTCGGCGAACGTTTCAATATAGCGGCCTGGAGGATCATCTGACAATCGGCGAGATTGGGACGTTATGAGCTGCGTCGATCTGTGATCGGTGACTAGCCTGGACACAATGCCGCTGACGATGGTTCGGCGATCCACTATCATTCACACGGATACACACGTCTAACCTCGATGCTAACCACCTCGCGATGATCTTGACCGACAAATTTGTGTTCATGCACGTCCCCAAAACAGGGGGGACCTTCGTCACGCGCGTGCTTAGGGAACTGTTGACACCCAACCAGTGGGATTGGCGGATGCACGCAGTCGGTCGGCGATATGGCGTCTATGTGCCGGGGTATCCCTACAAGTATCAAGAGATCACACAACACGCCATGAGGAAACACATTCCTCAGAGGTATGCTGAACTTCCCCTCGCTTCGTGTGTCCGGAACCCGTATGACATCTATGTTTCTGAGTACACGTTCAACTGGTGGCGGGAGAATCCGTCCCGATGGTTCGCAGACCCGACTGCCGTCGTTGATGAATTCGGCCCCATTGAGGAGATGGACTTCCGTGCATTTGTGCGGGCCACTATCTCACATGGTCACTGGAGTGCGATCTGCCGCGAGAACTATCCCAACCTGCCGCCCATGTCGTATTGCAGTACCGAGTGGCTACACTATCACGTCCACCAGCCAAAGGAGGTAGTGGCTGATGCAACATCGGCAGAAGAAATCATTCCCTGGGCTCACCAGGCCACGCGGGACGTTGACTTCCTGCTAACCCATCGACTCAATCAGGACCTGCACGCCTTCCTCGACCGCATGGGGTTCCCCCACGAGAAGATCGACCCCATCCTCACACGTGGCAAGATTCATCCCGGCAAACCTCGTCGCAAGGCGGATGACCACTGGTCGAACCACTACGACGACGAACTCCGCACGTTGCTCCGCGAGCATGAGCCACTCTTGTTTGCAATGTTTCCCGAGTTCGACGAAATACCAACCGCAGCCACCCTCAGCGAATCAATATCTTGAGTACTTCTCCGGCAACAACGCGACACAATTTCAACGACGTGCTCGATGACCGAATCCTTGTGATTGACGGGTCGATGGGGGCACTCCTGTTCCAGAAGGGGCTTGACGAGGAGGACTACCGGGGCGAACGCTTCAAGAGTCACGACACTTCGCTCAAGAATGCGACTGACGTGCTGTGCCTCACGCAGCCCGACATGATCGCTGGCATTCACCGGGAGTACCTGGAAGCGGGTGCGGACATTGTCGAGACCAACACGTTTGGGGCGAACCTGGTCACGCTCGGCGAGTTTGGGCTGGCGGAGTTGACCCACGAGATCAACAAGACGGCTGTCGAGTTGGCGCGTTTTGAGGCTGACGCTCTCACGAAGCAAGATCCGGGCAAACCCCGCTTCGTCGCGGGCAGTATCGGGCCGACAAATGTGCAGCTCTCGCTCAACGCCGACAATCCCGGCACGCGGCCTATTCAGTTTGACGATCAGGTCGCCTCGTATGCGGAGCAAGTGCGAGGGCTGCTCGACGGAGGTGTGGACCTGTTGTTACCCGAGACGTCGTTCGACACACTCAACATGAAGGCGTGCTTGTTCGCCATCGGCAATGTCTTCGAGGAGCGTGGCGTGCAAGTGCCTGTGATGGTCTCCGGCACCATCTTCGACGGCGGACGCACACTTACTGCCCAAACGGTCGAGGCGTTCTTCACGTCTGTCCAGCACTTCCCCATGCAGGCGATCGGGCTCAACTGCTCGCTTGGCCCCAAACAAATGCGGCCCTACGTCGAAGCACTCGCAAGCGTCTCCTCGGTCCCAATCATCTGCTACCCCAACGCGGGTCTCCCCGACGGCATGGGCGGCTTCGACTCCAATCCCAACGAGTTCACGGACTACATCCGGGACTTCGCTGAGCAGGGGTGGATGAACATCGTCGGCGGCTGCTGCGGCACCACGCCTGAGTACACGGAGAAAATCGTCGACGCCGTCAAGGGGATCAAACCCCGCACGATCCCTGACCTGCCGCAACTGTCGAATTACTCCGGCCTCGAACGCTTCGAGATTCGCCCTGAGTCCAACTTCCTCATGGTTGGAGAGCGGACGAACGTCACCGGCTCGCGCAAGTTCGCTCGGCTCATCAAGGAGGAGAAGTACGACGAGGCTCTCGCCATCGCCCGTGGACAGGTCGAGGGCGGGGCCAACATGATCGACATCAACATGGACGAGGGCCTGCTCGACTCCGAGCGCTGCATGGAGAAATTCCTGTGGCTCATCTCAGACGACGGCGACATCCCTGTCCCAATCATGATCGACTCCTCCAAGTTCGAGGTCATCGAAGCCGGTCTGAAGTGTGTACAAGGCAAGGGAGTCGTCAACTCGATCTCGATGAAGGAGGGCGAGGAGAAATTCCTTGAACAGGCGCGGCTCATCCGTCGATACGGCGCCGCTGCCGTCGTCATGGCGTTCGACGAGGAAGGCCAAGCGGTTGAAGCGGACCACAAGGTCGCTATCTGCAAACGGGCCTACAAGCTGCTCACCGAGCAAGCCGGCTTCCCGCCCGAGGATATCATCTTCGACCCGAACATCCTCACAGTCGCGACCGGAATGGAGGAGCACAACAACTACGCCGTCGAGTTCTTCGAGGCAGTCCGCCGAATTAAAGAGGAGTGTCCCGGTGCCAAGACGTCGGGGGGGGTGAGTAACGTCTCATTCTCCTTCCGTGGCAACGACGTCGTTCGTGAAGCGATGAACGCCGCCTTCCTGTACCACGCGATCAACGCCGGTCTCGACATGGGCATCGTCAACGCGGGTCAGTTAGAGGTCTACGACGAGATCGAACCCACGCTGCGGGATCTCATCGAAGACGTGCTCCTCAACCGTCACCCCGACGCCACCGAGCGCCTGATCGAACACGCAGAGAAGGTCAAGGACCAGTCTTCCGGTCGCATGGCGGCTGCCGTTGACGAGTGGCGTTCGGGCACCATCGAAGAACGACTCAAACATTCACTCCTGAAGGGTCTCACCGATCACATCGAGGACGACACCGAAGAGGCCCGCCAGAAGTTTGGTCGCCCACTTAACGTCATCCAAGGTCCCCTGATGGCCGGCATGAGCGTCGTCGGTGAACTGTTCGGTGCCGGCAAGATGTTCCTCCCGCAAGTGGTCAAATCGGCCCGCGTGATGAAGCGCGCCGTCGCCTACCTCGAACCGTTCATGGAAGAAGAACGTTTAGCCGCGACCGACGGGAGCGCTGAACTGGAGCAACCGACCAATCGCGGCACAGTCGTCATTGCCACTGTGAAGGGAGACGTGCACGACATTGGCAAGAACATTGTCGCTGTCGTGCTGCGGTGCAATAACTTCGAAGTCATCGACCTCGGCGTGATGGTGCCCGCGGAGAAGATTCTGGAGACGGTGACGGAGTCGGGTGCAGACATCCTCGGTCTATCCGGTCTCATCACCCCGTCACTGGACGAGATGGTGCACGTTTCCAAGGAAATGAAACGCCAAGGGTACAGCATCCCACTGCTCATCGGGGGCGCAACGACATCCGCCAAGCACACAGCTGTCAAGATCGCACCGCATTACGATCAACCGGTCGTACATGTGAAGGACGCATCACTCTCAGTGCCGGCGGTCGAGAAGCTCATCGACCCGGATAGCAAAGATGCCTACGTCGAGCAGGTGCGTGCTGACCAGCAACGCGACCGTGACGCCTTCGGCCAACGTCAGGAACGTAAACTCGTGCCTTACGCGGAGGCCCTCGAACGCCGCTACCAGACTGATTGGGGCACAGTCGACATTCCCACGCCATCGTTCCTGGGCCTGCGGACCATTGACGACATGGACCTCGCCGTCCTGCGGGACTACATCGACTGGACGCCCTTCTTCATGACGTGGCAGTTGATCGGGAAGTATCCCAGGATATTCGAGGACGCGACAGTCGGCGAGGAAGCGAAGGAGCTCTATGCCGACGCGAACTCGCTGTTGGATCGGATCATCAAGGAGAAGTTGCTAACCGCGAAAGGCGTGTACGGCTTCTGGCCCGCGACGAGTGAGGGCGATGATGTGCATCTCAAATCTGAAATCTCAAATCTGAAATCTCAGATCCATTTCCCCATGCTGCGTCAGCAGTGGGAACGCAAGGGCCAGTCCGACTTCCGTTCACTCGCCGACTACATTGCCCCGGCTGACTCCGGCCGCACCGACTACATCGGCGCCTTCGCTGTCACGACCGGCCACGGGTGTGATGAACTTGTTGCTGAATTCGAGGCAGCGCATGACGACTACAACGCGATCATGGCCAAGGCGGTCGCTGATCGGCTAGCGGAGGCGTTCGCCGAGTACCTGCATCAACGGGTGCGTGAGGAGTGGGGCTTCGGCAGGGGTGAAGGTCTGTCGAATGACGAACTGATCGCTGAGAAGTATCGCGGCATCCGACCGGCGTTCGGCTATCCCGCTTGTCCGGATCACACGCCCAAGGCGAAGCTCTGGGAGTTGCTCGATGCCGAGACGCATACGGGTATCAAGCTGACGGAGTCCTACGCCATGTGGCCCGCCGCCGCGGTCAGCGGTCTGTACTTCGCCCATCCCGAGGCCCGGTACTTCACGGTCGATCGCATTACAAAGGATCAGGTCCAGAGCTATGCGGAGCGTTCCGGGATGACCATTACGGACGTTGAGCGTTGGCTCGCCCCGAATCTCGGGTATGATGCATGAGGCAGTCCAGAGTTGAGTGTTGAGTGTCCAGTGTGACATGAGGTCAACACTCAACCTGAAGGACACTGAACTCTGGACACTCAACACTGGACTCACTCATGGACACCAATGAACTCAACGACACGCTTGCCAGTCTCCACGAAGAGTTGACGCACGGGCAGCAGTTGGACGAGGAGTCCCGCGAACGGCTGCGGGTGCTGCTCGATGACATTCGCTCCACCCTCGATCGCGACCCGGCGACTCCTGCGGAGGCCGGGTCTCCAGACGATTCTCTCAGTGATCGGCTGCAGGACGCGGTCGTGGATTTCGAGGCGGCTCACCCACAGTTTAGCCAGATGATCGGACGGATCGCGGACGGGCTGAGCAATCTGGGCATCTGAAAATGTTGCCAAATTGCATCATCTGCCTCACATCTTTATGAATTGGGAGACGACCGTTTGACGTGGTTTCAGACGTGACCTACGGTTGGCCGACGGTCGTTCGACTTGTCGTCACTCAATCATCTCAATGGTCGTAGCTAGTTTGACTCTGGATACGAGTCGTGTCCTTCAGTTTGCGCCAGCCAACGTCCACTCACTCTGCAGCGATGGGAATGACATCATGGCGAAGTCTTTTGGTGCTGAGGTTCTGGCAAAGCGTGCTGAGTTCAACGACGCAGACAACTACCGTTGGATGGTGCGGATGACGCTCAGCTTTTCGCATCGATTGGTCGCAGAGACACTGGCCATCCAACTGTCCGAAGAGAACCTCAAATGCGAAGTGATCGGCGACGAGTACGATGATGAATGGTTGTGCCGTGTCGAGCGCAGTATCGTGAATGATGAATCTCTGCTGACCTCCTGGGCAGACCGCATCAAAATGCTTGTGTCAGCGGCAGGCGGCGAAATCGACGACTGGGAGTGTGGCGTGCAACTCGGTGAGTTTTGCCCTGCCGAACTTGTTGAGCAGCTACAGGACCGCGGCCCGGTTTCCCGCAGAACGCGCCGTCTCTCTCTCACCTACTGACAGCGATTCAACACTTGGCGAATGCTGTGCAGCCGATCGACGACACGGGGTAACATCTCCTCAGTCAGAGTGCCATTGACTCGTCGTTCGATCCACGTCATGCCACTCAACAGCACTCCACTGACGTGCAGTACGCCAATGAGCTGGTGCTCGGTGATCGTCAGCGATCTTACTCGGTCGTAAGACTCAAGCGCGCGGCCCCAGCGCTCGTCATGCATGTCACCCAGCAAGCTTCCTAATAATCTCGACAAATCGGTAGCGACTGATTCCGTCCGTGTGGCTGCAGGATCGATTAGCCCTGTCACCTCATCACTGGTAAACAGCACATGGTCGTGCCACACGTCCCGCATACAGGGATGAAGGTACACGGCTGACTGCGAGAGTCGCTGCAATTCTGCTCGGACTTGGGCAAATGACTGTCGAAACCGGTCCAGGATGTCGAGGGCGGCCTCTCGAAACGCCTGAACGTCTTCCCGCCGCAAATTCGCGGCAGCACGGTCGAGGCGCTCGTTCGTCCATCGATTGATCACTGCAATTCGCTCGCCAATTGCAGGTGAAGTTCGCGAGGGGTACGTGCCAAACCACTCACGACCCGCATCCGTCGGCTCATACCGAGAGGCGACATTGTGCAACCTCGCAAGCAGTCGCATGATTGACTCCAATCGATTATCTGTAGGTGCCTGGTGGAAGTCGGCCGTCCCCGGCATCCACTGTTCCAACTGCCACAGTCTGACATCGTGTTCAGCAAGCGTCTCCCCCTGCAGGGTCGCCAAGGGTACAGGCAGACACTCGACACCCTCAACACGCAAGAACCTTAGAAACCGATGCAACTCGACAATTCGACGGCGTGGGAGTTCTCGCAAAGGCCACCTCCTCAAACAATACGCCTCGTCACGATTGGCATGCACCTGAACGATGAGCGCACCACTGAACCCTTGGGTGGGCAGTTGGCGGGCGACGAATACCCGATCGTGATCGATCGGGTACTGTCGCAACACGAGTCGGATGGTCGCTTCTAAGTCGGCGGTCACCAGGCGATTCGTCATGGGAGGCCCCAAGGGCGTATCCGGGTGAGGAATATCTTGATCAGTGGATGTCCAACGGTCTTGGAGTCCACGGGCGATCCACGCACGTAGATTGACTCCAGGGCATCTTTCCTTGAGGTCGATCATACCATGGCCATTCTGTCATTGACCGGGGCGCGGGATTCCTGTTCAACCATGGACGTAAATCTGCTCTATTGACAGTTATCGCGACTTGTGTGCTTCTCGCTGATCAATGCCAGAGTGAAATGTTAACCCCCGTACAATGTTGTGTCCTGGCTTTCAGGTAGTCTTGATCGTAGAGGTCGGACGTTGCCTATTTGCCTGAAGGACTGGCATTTGTGGCTGAATGACCACTAGAATTCCCAATCGGCCTGTTTTTCTCAGGTCGGGTCATGAAGGGATTCATATGGCCGGAGCCGCCACTCTCGAACAAACGTCGACCAGCCCGCCTGCTCAATTGCTCATGCGGCATGAGTGGACGGAGCCGATGTCATGTGACGTTGCCGCAGGAGAAGCCGCTCTGTTCTCAGCGAGGTCGCCTGACAAACTAACGGATAACGAAGATTCTGCAGCCGTTATTCCCGTCGATGAGACTTCGGGCGTGCTGGTGGTTGCCGATGGCTTGGGCGGAGAGCGGGCTGGACATGAAGCGTCGGCTCTCGCAGTTCGAACACTCGTTGATGCAGTCCGATCGGCGCCGATCGAAGGTGATCCGAACCGCCTCAGACCCGCGATCCTGGATGGGATCGAGACGGCCAATCGCTTGATCCTTGACATGGGCATCGGTGCCGCAACGACGATTGCCGTCGTCGAGATCAACGAAGGGCATGCCCGCCCTTATCATGTGGGTGACTCAATGATTCTGGTGGTTGGAGGCCTCGGCAAGGTCAAACTCCTCACCATCTCACATGCTCCGGTCGCGATGGCAGTTGAGGCTGGACTCCTCGACGAGGCTGAAGCGATGCTTCATGACGAACGGCATGTGGTGTCGAACGTCGTTGGCAGCAGCGATATGCGAATCGAGATCGGAACGAGGCTCAAGCTTGCACCTCGTGACACAATCGTCCTGGCCAGTGATGGTTTGACCGACAACCTGCATCTGAGCGAGATCATCGAACGCATTCGCAAAGGCAAACTGACGAAGTCGATGGAGACACTTGTGGCTGCCGCAGACCAACGGATGCAGACGCCGCAGCCGGAATGTCCTCACAAGCCGGACGATCTCACCGTCATTGCGTACCGCCGGAGTCGTGCGAAACCGCAAGCGAGGGCATGATCACGTTTCGATGTCGAGTTCTTCAATCTTGCGATAGAGGCTGGAGAGACCGAGCTTGAGGCGTTTGGCTGCTTCGCGTTTATCGGGCCACTGTCGAAGCACACGAGTGATGTGCAACCGTTCGTAGTGACGCAGGGCCGAACGCAGATCGTCTGTGTCTGGGAGTGGTTGACCAAGTCCGAGCAAATCAGGCGGCAGATCGCTCGGCTCGATCTGTGTGCCTTCACACATCATCACGGCTCGTTCAATGGCGTTGTCGAGCTGACGTACGTTGCCTTTCCATTGGGCTGACATCAACAGACGGATCGTCTCGCTCGTCGCACTGTTGACTTGCTTGCCCATGGCTTTGGAGTGTTGGGCGACGAAGGCTTCGACCAACTCGGGGATGTCGTCGAGTCGTTCACGCAGTGGTGGGACGCGGAGCTTGACGCCATCGAGTCGATAGAACAGGTCCTCCTGGAACTCACCTTCTCCGACGAGCCGCATCAGATCGAGCGAAGTTGCGGCAACGATGCGGGAATGGACAGGATAAGTTTCCGTCCCACCAATCGGCATGCTCTCTTGATACTCGATCGCGCGCAGGAGTTGTGTTTGCGTCCCCAGCGGGAGGTGGGCGATCTCATCGAGGTAAACGGTGCCTTCGCCAGCAGCTCTCAGGATGCCGGGCTGTCCCTTTGAGCTGCCACGACTGGAGCCCGGTTCGATGCCGAAGATCTGAGCTTCCAGGACTTCGGGTGGTCGCGTCCCGCAGTTGACGGCGAGGAATTTCTCGTCTTTCTTAGGGCCGGCCGCATGCACTGCTCGAGCTGCGAGTTCCTTCCCTGTGCCCGTCTCACCGACGAGGAGGACATTCGAGTTGGTTACCGCCACCTTGGCGATGGCTCGTTGCAACTCGGCGATGGGGCCGCTCGATCCGATGATTTGGCCTGTCTGGTCGGCCTTCGCCAGTTCGCGGCGGAGTCTTTGATTCTCCTGCAAGAGCGTGCGGTACTCGAACACGCGACGCAGTTTGTTGTCAACGTCATCGAAGATCACAGGCTTGACGAGATAATCGAATGCCCCTGCGGTGAAAGCCTCGACGGCGTTATCAACCGTCGCGTAAGCGGTGATGATCAGTACGCTGGTCGCCGAGTTGATCTGCTGCAGGCGACGGAGTAAATTGAGACCGTCTCCGTCCGGGAGTTGCACATCACAGATCGCTGCGTCGAAGTCATGCTTCTGAGCGAGTTCGAGTGCATCCGTCACTCGCCCCGCCTGCGAGACAGCGTAGCCTTGTCCCGTGAGGAACTCAGCGAGCGTGATCCGGATGATATCTTCATCCTCAACGATCAGAATTGAGCGTCTGTAGGACACGGAGGATCACCTTGAAGAAGTTGGGTCATGACTGAGGAAGGGACTCATTGGCGACTGATTGTACCCTGAGAGCCTGCTGTGCGACATCAGAGTCCGCAACCGAATTGTCGAACAAGGGCAGGCTCACCGTGAAGGTCGTGCCTGCTGCCGAGGATTCGGTGAGTTCGATCCGACCGCCAGACTGTTCAATGATACGTCGGCAGACGAACAAGCCCAGTCCCGTGCCGGTTGTTTTTGTGGTGAAGTACGGGCGGAACAATCTGGATTGGTTCGCGACGCCGATGCCGTGTCCATTATCGGTCAACGTGGTGAGCAACCAGCTGTCGTTGAGAGTGGTGGCGATTTCGATCGTGCCTCCTTCCGGTGTCGCATCCATGGCGTTAAGAATGAGGTTGAGAAACACCTGTACCAGTTGATCGCGAACGACCATCACTCTCGGCAGGTCATCCGCATAGTTGGTGACGATCTGTTTTCCCTTTTTTCTTTTGTAATACTTGGCGATGCTCAATGCTGCGTCGAGCGCCTCGTGGACGCCACAGAGGGCCGCCTCGTTCGTCGCCGGGCGGCTGAAGTCGACCAGTTCGCGAAGAGTACGTTGAATACGTCGCAGCTGCTCGTCGACCATGCGCATCCGTTCGTGTGTGTAGTCGTCGAGATCACGCCGGTTCATCATCTGCACGAGTGAACTGATCGCAGCGAGCGGGTTGCCAACTTCGTGCGCAATGCCCGCTGCGAGCAAGCCGAACGCAGCTTGCTTCTCCTGCTGAACGAGCAGAGCCTGCGACTCCTGCAGCTCACGTGTCCGTTCGTCGATACGGTCTTCAAGCAGAGACTGATTCTCCTCGAGCTCCGAGTTGAGTTGCGAAAGACGTCGGCTGGCCGTCTTGATCAATGCAGCAAGGGCCGTGCTCGCCCATGCGACCCACCCCATCAGGACCACCATCAGGGCGACCGTCCGCCAGGAAGTCGCGGGATCCGCACTGCCCATGACGGCCAGCGTGGAGTAACTGACTGCATGTAGGACAAACGTGCTGAAAGTCATCATCGGCGCGTAGCGGATTGCACACACCAAGAGCGAGAGGAAATAGTAGAACCGGAAAGGGCTCTCGAGGCCGGAATCGAAGTGGCACAGCAGCCCAATGAACACAGCCTCCATCAGCGAGATGATTAGCGGTGCCCGGTTGAGAAATACTCTCCCTTTGAGGCTGTAGTAGGTATCGACAATTGCGTAGACAGCCCCCAATGTCAGAATCGCGTTGAGTTCCGGCTGATGAGTGCCCGGCCCCACGAGGTTGACCAGCACGTATCCCATACACAGCCCGAACCAGCGGACGCGAACGGTGATCGCCTCTGCTGGGAGTTCCCAGTTGAATTCGTCGCGAATGGGAGGTGCGGCTGACATGCGTTCTATCGTATCGTGATCACGATCAGAGGCCACCGGCTGCGGTCACGGATCACGCAGATTACAGGGATCGCCCTCGTTGGGAGTCGGTCTCTCGCCTGAACGCCCAGTCCCGGTTCACGCTGGAGGACCTCATCGAGAATTGGATGTTATGCTTCGATCGAGTATTCTTCTCGAACGATCTAGCTGTCATTCGGCCTCCGATTCACTGCGTTCCACAGTTCTCTCATGCGAATCCTCCTCGCCGCCTCCGAAGCCGTCCCATTCGCCAAGACGGGCGGTCTGGCAGATGTGGCGAGTGGTCTGACAAAAGCTCTTGCCCTGCGAGGACACGATGTCACGCTGGTGTTGCCCTATTATCGGCAGGCAATGCCCGAGAGCATCTGGCGGCAACCGACAGGACGGTTTATTGAGGTCTCTCTTCGCGATCAACAGGTTCGTGCAGGAGTTGTGGAAAGTCGTATCGAAGGCTCGGACGCTCGTGTCTTGCTGATCGATCACCCCCATTACTTCGACCGGTCCGGTCTCTATGTCGAGCAGGAGTCGGACTACCCGGACAATTGTGAGCGGTTCTGTGCCTTTAGCCGGTTCGTGATGGAGGCGGCGAAGTCGTTCCAATTGCAGCCGGATGTGATTCACGCGAACGACTGGCAAACGGGGCTCGTCCCCGCGTTGCAGCAAGTCGAGTACCGACAGCAGCCGGGGTTTGAAAACGCGGCCGCCGTGCTAACGATTCACAACTTGGCGTATCAAGGCGCGTTCTGGCAGCAGGACATGCACCTCACCGGACTGAGCGATGCCTACTTCAACTGGAACCAGATGGAGCACTATGGTCAGATCAATCTGCTCAAGACGGGCATCGTCTTCTCAGATGCGGTCACGACCGTCAGCCCCACGTATGCCCGCGAGATCCAGACCAACGCGTTCGGCTGCGGTCTGGAGGGCGTACTCCAGCATCATTGCAGCAAGCTGACCGGAATTTTGAATGGTGTTGACGTCGATCTCTGGAATCCAGAAACCGACCCCGCCATTCCGATGCCCTACTCCAAAGAGACGGTTCAGCACGGCAAGGCCGCCTGCAAAAAACGGCTGCAGCAGCACTTCAACCTGCCAGAACAAAAGTTTACTCCTCTGTGCGGCATGATTTCGAGGATGAGCGAACAGAAGGGGTTCGACCTCATTCAAGAGTGCATCAATGATTTGCTGCGAGAAGATGTGCAGCTCGTCTTCCTCGGCACGGGTGACTCGCGTTACGAGGACTTTGTTCGGGACCTCACGATGAAACGTCCCGACAAGGTCGCTGCAACAATCGGCTTTGACGAAGCCCTTGCTCACCAGATCGAAGCGGGCAGCGACATCTACCTCATGCCGAGCCGGTTCGAGCCATGCGGGCTCAACCAGATGTACTCTCAAGCATACGGGACCGTGCCAGTGGTGAACGCTGTGGGCGGTTTGGTCGACTCGGTCATCGACTGCACTCCGGAGACGCTTGCTGATCGCATCGCGACCGGGTTCCAGTTTCATGATTACACATCGTCCGCGTTTCTTGCTCGCCTCAAAGATGCACTCGCCGCCTATCGAGAGGACGACGTGTGGAATGTGCTGGTAGAAAACGGCATGTCCTGCGACTGGTCGTGGAACCGCAGCGCAGAGATTTACGAACAGACTTACGAACGAGCGATCACGAATCTCCCCAACAACCCTTACTAACGCCTGTTGAGTCACATCTCTGAAGTGTGTGATTGAACGCGATGTCCCATCATGCAGCCTGTCTCTCTTGCACTGCTCTGGCATCAACACCAGCCCTACTATCCGGATGACGTTTCCGGGGAGTGTCTGATGCCGTGGGTCCGCCTGCACGGGACCAAAGACTATTACGGGATGGCGATGCACCTTCTTGAGGTGCCTGAGTTTCGCTGCACGATCAATCTGGTCCCCAGCCTGTTGCTACAGATTCTGCGATACACGGAACACAACGGCAGCGACCGCCACCTCGACGTGTCTCGCATGCCAGCAGGAAGTCTCAGTGAGGCAGACGCTGTCTACCTGTTGGACCACTTCTTCATGGCGAACGTGGAAAACATGATTCGCCCTTACCCACGGTATCTTGAGCTCTACCAGAAGCGCGGCTCGCACACAGACGACGCTCTCACCGCTCTCCCACGGTTCACAGAGCAGGACCTCCGCGACCTCCAGGTGTGGAACAATCTGACATGGTTTCACCCCATCGCCTTCGAGGAGCACAAGGAGCTGCGAGACTTCCTCAACAAAGGAGAACAGTGGTCCGAAGACGAGAAACACTGGCTGCTCGCCCAACAACGCGAGCTTCTGCGGCAGATCATCCCGCTGCACAAACAACTCTCTGATCGTGGTCAAGTCGAACTGACGACGACGCCATTCTATCACCCGATCTTGCCATTACTGTGGGACAAGAAATCGGCCCGGCAAGCGATGCCTGGCTGTGAACTTCCGCGGCACCTCGACACTTATCAGGAAGACGCCATCGTGCATCTCCAGCGAGCCGTCGCCTTCCATGAGCAGCTGTTTGGTGAGAAGCCGCACGGGATGTGGCCGTCAGAAGGCTCAGTCTCACAAGACATCATCGCTGCGATTGCAGATGTCGGAATCCAATGGATCGCCACCGATGAGGAGATCCTTGCCCACTCGACAGATGGGTTCGTCTCTCGTGACCCCAGCGGTCACTTGCGACATCCCGAGATGCTGTACCGTCCTTGGACCGCAGCCGATGGCGACAAGTCCCTCCAGATGATCTTCCGTGACCACGGGCTCAGCGACTTGATCGGCTTTCACTATCAGCGGAGTGACCCGACTCGCGCAGCTGAAGACATGCTGGGCCGACTGCAGGGAATTGGTCGGGCTGTCAAAGGACACAATGCCGATCGACCGGCACTCGTGCCTGTCATTCTTGATGGCGAGAACTGTTGGGAATACTACCCTGACGGTGGCGTGACCTTCCTGCGGCAGTTCTATCAGCAGGCCGTCTCGCGAGAGGGTATCAATCCAGTCAGGGTGCAGGATCACTTGAGAGACAACCCGGCGACAGATCAAATCAAACAGCTGTTCGCCGGCAGTTGGATCTCGCACAACTTCGCGATCTGGATCGGTCACCAGGAAGACAACGCCGCGTGGGACTGCGCCCACATGACCCGCGAGCATCTCAAGGCTGCCGAGTCACGAGGGGACGTCTCACTCGAATCTCTCGCACGTGCTTGGGAGGAGCTGTACATCGCCGAGGGGAGCGACTGGTACTGGTGGTACGGTGACGACCATTCATCAGATCTGGACGCCCTGTTCGACCAGCTGTGTCGCAAGCATCTGCAGAACGTCTACACCTTGCTGGGCGATCCGGTGCCATCAATCCTGTTCCAACCAATCACACAATTCGAGCGGAAGCGAATCCACACACAGCCGCGTGGCCTGTCAGTGGTGAAAGTCGATGGAAGACAAACATACTTCGAATGGGTCGACGCCGGTCACTACGAGCCGGGTAGCGAGCGCGGCACGATGACACTGGTCAGCGAGGGGGTCATTCGCGACCTGTACTTCGGCTTCGATGCGACGCGGCTGCTCATCCGGATTGACACACACAATAAGTTGTCAACCGAGGACGAACTTCGAGTCCGTTTCGCAGCTCCCGAGGGTAGCGAAGTCCTCATTTCTGGCTTTGGTGATGGCCGGCTTCAGGCAAAGCTGCTCCGCAAAAAACGCAGTGTCAGTCAGCACACGATCGAGGCTGCTGTGAAAGATATCATCGAAGTTGGCGTCCCCTTCGCAGACTTGAAGGTTGCCGCGGGCGACGCCATGCACTTCTTCGTCGAGGTGACACGCGAGCGATATAGTCTCGACCTTGCCCCGAGCGAGGGCTCTATCGAACTCGACGTCCCCACGGCCGACTTCGAACAACGTCATTGGCAGGTTTGATCTGAAATCACACAAACCCTTTCGGATTCCCATGCATCGCTTGCGGCTTAGCGTCACCGGTTGACATCGACCACACGATCCGGTCTCTCTAAAACGCAAACGCCGATCAACGACGAATCCAACAATCGGAGACTCATGACTTCTACGAACTCCACCATGCCCGAGCTGCGGAAGGACCCGATCGTTGGGCGTTGGGTGATCATTGCCCCCGATCGATTGACGCGTCCTCAGAATGTCCTCGACACGGGCGACGAACTTGATCCCGAAGCATTCGATCCGTTCCTCGAAGGAAACGAGGACATCACGACCCCAGAGATTCTCGCCTACCGAGAGCCGCATACCGAGCCGAACGGACCTGGCTGGCGGGTACGGGTCATCCCCAACAAGTTCCCTGCCCTCCGGGTCGAAGGAGAGCTAACCAATCGCGGTGATGGCATGTATGACGTCATGAGTGGCGTCGGTGCTCACGAAGTCATCATCGAATGTCCTCATCGCGAGACCAACATGGCGCGGCTGTCGGTCGACAACATCCGTGAAGTCCTCTGGGTCTACCGTGATCGGCTCGTGGACCTCAAGAAGGACCGCCGCTTGGTGCACGGGATGATCTTCAAAAACAAGGGAGCCCTCGCCGGCGCTTCGCTCGATCACAGTCATTCGCAACTTATCGTCAACCCGATCATTCCCATTGCGATCCAAGACGAGATGCAGGGAACCGAGGCGTACTTTCGCTACCGCGGCCGTGCGATCTTTGCAGATATGCTCCAGCAGGAGCTGGCGACCAGCGAGCGTGTCGTTGTCGACTCACCCGACTTCGTAGTGTTCTGCCCCTATGCCAGCCGATTCCCCTTCGAGACATGGATCGTCCCTAAGAATCACACCAGCCACTTCGAGAACATCACTCGTCAAGGTATTCAGGAGATGGGCATGGTCCTGAAGGAGACCCTCCGCAAACTCGAACTGGCTCTCGACGACCCGCCCTACAACTACGTAATCCACACGGCTCCCTTTGACGTGCAGGAGGTTCCGCACTACTGCTGGCACCTGGAGATCTTCCCCCGCCTGACCCGCGTCGCCGGCTTCGAATGGGGCAGCGGCTTCTACATCAACCCAGTCGCACCGGAGGAGGCGGCCAAGTTTCTGCGAGAGACGATCACCGAGTGATTAAGTTCGGGCTTGAGTCATTCGTACGGTTTACGGTATCACTTGGCGGGCAATTGCTTGCGCTGAATGGACACACAATCACTCTTCCACGACTCAACTGCTTCCATGTCTCACCTCCGACTCATCCTTGCCCTGCACAATCACCAGCCGGTCGGCAACTTTGACGGCGTGTTCGAGGCGGCGGCGGCGGACAGTTACCGGCCGTTTCTGGAGGTGCTCGAAGACTATCCCGAGCTGCCGATCAGCCTGCACACATCGGGGAGTCTGCTGGAGTGGATCGTTGAACATGACCCGGAGTACGTCGATCACTTACGTGGATTCGTCGAACGAGGTCAGATCGAGATTCTCGGCGGACCATTCTACGAGCCGATCCTCGCCTGCATCCCCAGACGAGATCGCATCGGGCAGATCCGAGCCTATTCGCGGTTCCTCGAACAGACGTTTGGCTGCAACGTGCGAGGCATGTGGGTCCCGGAACGCGTGTGGGAACAAACCTTCACCGGCGACATCACCGACGCCGGCATCGAGTATACGATTGTCGACGATTTCCACTTCCGAGGAGCGGGACTGTCTGAAGATCGACTGCATGGTTACTACCTCACCGAAGATGAAGGTCGACTGTTGAAGATCTTCCCCGGCAGTGAGAAGTTGCGGTACACGATCCCTTTCCAGGATCCTCAAGAGACAATCAATTACCTGCGGCACATCCATGAAACCCATCCGTCGCCAGTTGTCGCGTTTGGCGATGACGGCGAAAAGTTCGGCACTTGGCCGGGGACGAATGAACACGTCTACAATGACGGTTGGCTGCGGCGATTCTTTGATGCTCTGATGGAGAATGGCGACTGGCTCAAGGTGGTGACGCTGGCTGACGCCGTCGACGAAGTCGCTCCGTTGGGCCGTGTCTATCTGCCCGACTCCAGCTACCGCGAGATGACCGAGTGGGCATTGCCGACGCAGCAACAAGTCACCTATCACCATCTGGTGCATGCGCACGAGCATGACCACGACTGGAACGAGTTCCGACAGTTTGTGCGAGCCGGTTTCTGGCGGAACTTCCTCGTGAAGTACCCCGAGAGCAACGAAATGTATTGCCGCATGCGGGAGATCAGCGAACGGCTCGATCGCATCGGGCAGGCGGACATCGGTCGTCTCCAACCTGAACTTCTTCATCAGGCACAAACTGAACTGCACCGCGGCCAGTGCAACTGTCCGTATTGGCACGGAGCGTTTGGAGGCCTGTACCTGCCGCACCTCAGGAATGCCGTCTACAAGCACCTGATCGCTGCCGACACAGCCATTGAGGAGATGTCCGGCCGCGACGGCAAGTGGGTCCACATCGAGGCGGACGATTTCAACCTCGATGCCCGCAAGGAAATTCGCATGTCGAGTGATCGATTGGTCGGATATCTTGCCCCGGCTCGTGGCGGTCACCTCTACGAACTCGATCTGCGTGGCCCCCAGGTCAATCTGCTGGCGACGCTCAATCGCCGACCTGAACCGTATCATCAGAAGGTGCGTGATCACGCAACTCATCAGGGTGAAAACAATGGTGACGGAGCGGTCAGTATTCACGATCTCGTCCACTTCAAGCAGCCGGACCTCGATCAGAAGCTGACCTACGACCGTTGGCCCCGCAAGAGTCTCGTCGACCACTTCCTCCGACCCGGACTGACACTGGAGGAATTTGAACGCGGTGAAGGCGAGATTGGCGACTTCCTGACCGGCGTGTATGACACTCGGCTACGTCGCTCTGACCGACGTGTCGAAGCCGTACTGTCCCGCGATGGACACTCTGGCGAGCATGCTGTCACGGTGAACAAAACCGTCTCTCTCGACACATCAGCCGGCGGGCTGCTCGAGGTTGACTACATGTTGGAGAATCTACCGGTTGGAGAGCCGATGCATTTCGCCGTCGAGTTCAACTTCGCCTCGATGGCTGCCGGTGCCGATGACCGCTATTTCTACGGAGCCGATGGTGGACAACTCGGACAGTTGCAGTCCGTCCAAAATATCGAAGAGACCGACCGGATCGGACTTGTCGACGAATGGCTGGGCGTCGACGCGTCTCTTGATCTCTCCAAACCCGGCTCGATCTGGACGTTCCCCATCCAAACCGTCAGCCAGTCCGAAGGCGGTTTCGAACTCGTGCATCAGAGTGCAGTTGTCGTTCCTCACTGGGAGTTCGCTGCAGACGAGTCTGGTCGTTGGAGCGTCTCGATCAAGCTGACCCTCGACATATCCGCCGCCCAGGCACGTCAACTGGCCGCAGCTGTCGCTGGAACCTGAAACCATGCCCGAACGCACAAACTACCAGAAGAAGGTCATCTCCCGGTACTACGAGAATCGGGACCAGATTGACGAGCAGCGACTCGCCGAGTTGGTGACCAATCTGTTTCTCGCCACGACCGACAAGCAGCGGACCAAGCACTGGGAGACTGCCGAAGGAGTGATGACGCGTCTGGGCGTGCCCGAGACGCGGGTTGAACACGTTATCAAAAGCAAAGACCCTGCGGTGCTTGCGGCGGTCGTCGATGAGATGCAGCGCGGCGCTATCAAACTCAAGAAACCGAAGAAAACTGGGAAGTCACCCGATGCCAGCTGATCCGCACTCACCGCTTGCGGATTCGCACTTGCCTCAGACAAACTCATCCGCCCCGGCGAGAACTGGCTCGGGAGATTGGTCGGGAAACGACTCACATTCGACGACAGATTCCAAGACGGCTGGCTGGTCGAGAGTCACAGCATCACTGTCCGTATCGACGAGACCGTAAGTCGCCAGACCGTAGAACACCGCAATGACCGTCGCTGTGCCAGCGGAGGCGAGGAACATGGCGTTGAAGCCGTAGGTGTCGATCACGCGACCGAGGATCGGGGCGGAGAAGAACACGCCGAGGTCCATGAAGCCGAGCGTGATGGTCGTGCCGCTGCCGCGATACTCGGGCGGAAAGGCACCCGCTCCCAATGAGACGACGCAGGGGAACAAAAGGGCATGCCCGAATCCACAGCCAATGGCTGGGATGATCAGATCCCATTCGGTCGTCACACGACAGAGCCAGAGATGTCCGAGGCAGTGTCCTGCAAGACCAAGCAGAATCATGCGGTGTCGCCCCATCGTCCGACTCCACGTTCGCGAGATCAGTCGGAAGACGAACGCACTCGCCGGGTACACGGTGAAGAACGTACGGATACCGGGCAGTCCTAACTCAGTGGCATGACGTGTGAGGAACACGGTCGTGACCACGAAGCCCACGCCCATCATCAAGGCGACGAGTACCACTGGTCCGGGCCAATAGCGAAAGATGAGCTTGTGAGCCGCGGGCGTCTCGTGAGGTCGTGTGTGCTCATCGTGCCGGGAGAGATAAATCACCAGCATCAGATAACCGATGCCGCACAGGGTTGTCCCACCGAAGAGAGCGACGAACAGCATTCGACTCAACGGCATTGACAGGAAGATCAGATCGCCCAACTGAGCGCCGATGATCATGCCGACGAACCCACTCGAACCGAGACTCCCCAAGACTTCCGTTCGGCGGTGAGCGGGCACCCGGGCCTGAATATGCGAGATCGAACATGCGAACATGCTCGCGAGTCCGATCGTAAAGGCGACCCGTGCCGCGTAGATCTGCCAGCCGAGTGACTGAGTGATCGTCATCAGCCCCGCCCCCATGATGAACAACAGGGAACAGCCGATCCACATCCGCCTCACACCGTGCCCGTCGATGTCACGACCCAACGTAAAGCGAACGATCAGTGAGCCGACGATCCCCACACTGACAATCTCCCCTGTCAACGTCTCTGTGCCGCCCAGCCACTTGATGAACTCTGCAAAGCGAAACGTGAGCGCATTGGCCGTCACCAGCAGCACATTGGCAGCGTAGGCGAGCCAGAAGGTCTGATTGTAAATTGTTGCGGGTCGTTCGCCAGCAACAATGGGGGGTTGTAACGAAGTCACTGGGGGATCGTGGTTCAGGTTAGCGACGCATCGCAGATGCGGGCCGGAGGGCACAAACGGCTCGATCGAGGGAGCCGTGGCAGGTCAAAGGTGGAATCATAGCAGATGGGATCAGTCGGCAAGCCCCCTTCCTTCCTTTTTCATATTGTGGGTAGTGGGGTCATTTGAGAATTGACGCCCGGTGAGTGGCACGGGGGTTGCTGTTGCGTGGACGGTTGTGTTGGTGAAAGTCGCAGCGACGTTGCGGGATTCGACTCGCATCAGGCAACCTAGGATCCTGAGTTCTCTTGCGAAGTGTGGCTTCGTACCGCTTTGTAGAATGACGCACTCTTGAGCAGGTTGGGCCAAGACGTGTCTATTGAGTCGGGGTTGTCAATTGCGTACGCGAATGTCCACAGTAGATGGCGCTGTATCCGGTCATTTCGGTCTTCCTTAAATGCGGGAACCAGTTCCGAGGGATCCCGAATTAAGTCTTCGATCCATTCCCGAAAAATCAGCGCGGTGAGAAAGAATGCTGATTGGGGAATCGCTTGATCCAGCAGTCCAATGTGTTGGTCAACCAATAGGTCTCCGAGCAGCAACCGATACCCTTCGTTCCAATCTTGCACACCACGTCGTCGCTTATTCTTTGCCTTTGAGAATTCACCAACGAATTGGTCGACGAGCCGGTGAGTCTCGAAAGCAATTACCAGTTTCTCCGCAGTCATGTCGGTTGAGAAGACTTTCTCGAACTGGCCCTTGTCGTCGATAGATTGGAATATCTTCTTGGAGTTCTTTTTCGCCAGTTCTGGGTTTCCAAAGTATGTGGCAACATATGCCTGCGCGCCTGCCTTGAGCGGTATCACTTTGCCGTCGAGGGATCCCCCGATCTTCTCTTCAATGCGTTTCTTCTCGACATCGTTCGCATACTTCAACTCGTTTTCACGTCGCTCCAGGAACCACCCAAGAGAGGCGAGTGAATTCGCAAGTTGCACTACAACAGGATCGTTTGCTCGGAGCATTCCCGTACGTGTGGGGTTCTGATTGTTCTGACAGACAGTCACATCGCTGGCAAAATCTCGATCACCCCCCGACTGGATCACCCGCACGGCCAACATGACGTCATCCTGTAGTTGCCTCAGTTTCCATGCCCCATGTAGCACCCTCGCTGTCTGACCACCATTCACGATTTGGCTTCTTTTGAGCCGCATCTCTTTTGAGATGGGATCCCAAGCTGCCTCTTCAGCAATGAACGTGACACCGTTGTTGAAGTGCATAAAATTCAGGGAGGCAGGTCCAATACATGTCGCTTCGATGGCCCGGTTTGTCGCAGTGTTCCCCTGTGATGTTCGGATATTTCTGTGCAAGATTGGCTCGCCAAACGTATCGTAGAGCCCTGCAATTGACTCACCATTCACTGCAAAGAAGTAACACACTGCTTCGCCACTCTTGATGATGAATGGCTGGTCAGGTGGAGAGAATGTGATGGGATCCTCTACTGCTGGCAGATTGTGCTCGTAGAACCGCCTCTGGAGAGACTCCAAGTCGTCTTCCACCCACGTAAACTTACTCGTAGCATCGACGAAATTGTCCATTTTGGCGCGACCGATGTCACCCACCTTGCTTCCACTGGTGACGAGATGAACGCGGTACTCTCTTGGGATCACCTGCTTCATCGCCGCAATTCTCTCTTGAAGGGATGGGTTTGCAGATGTGGATATGTCGGAGGATCCTATCAACATCGCAAGGCCAGAAAGCAGCTTATCCACATCGCCGTCCTTGAAAGCAGAATCCATGCTGGTTGGATGCTTGAAGCTGTAGATATGCACGATCACATTTTCGTCGTCATCGTCGTCAATCCACACTGCGTCAATGCCCAAGTCCGAAGGGCCGTCACAATGGATGTCTTCGATGTCGCTGTTCTCAAAAGAGTGAAACTCCCTGAAGAACCACCAAATGAGGCGGTCGCCGCGTTTATCCAGCTCGAACTGGGATCCCAATGACTCACACTGGTTCTCAAGCTGTTCCTTAAACAATTGCAGCATCACTTGATTGTGCATCGTTTTCCTCGATATCCGAACCGGCGATGGTTTGTGACTGTCCAGTGGTACATCATGTCGATCCATCCGAAGCTAAACAGGCCGCTTTTCACAAGCTCGTGAAGGAGAGCGGCCCGCGTCTTGGCGGCGCATCAGTCTTATATACTGACGGAGGGATCCGTGCGTACTTACGGAAGGGTTCGACTCCCCCTCTCTCCGCTACGCACGCTTTCGCCTAGCGGCCCTCAGCAGAACGTCACGCGCCCACGTTGACGTGTTCTCCCCAGCAGCGTCGTCAAGCGACAGGCGTTCGTCCTGCGTGAGCCGAATCCGCAATTCGGCATCCCTACGTTCTTCGTCTGGTTTCGGAGGTCGCCCACGTGATCGTTTCGTTTCCATACGAATATCGTAGCAACACATAAAAGACTGTCAACAGGCTTGCAATGCTATATAGTGTTGCTACAATAAATAAAGCGAGAGAAGGCCGAGTCAGCGTCAACTGACTCGGCGAACCACAATTCGGCGTGATGCCAGACTGCGGCCTAGAGAACTCCAGTCTACCGCGTCCCGCCCCAACCGGGAAGGTGAGACTGATGGCCAACGTGCTGAAACGTGAAAAGCAGTTGATGGTCCTGCGGCTTCTGGTGGAAGGCAATTCGATCCGCTCCATCGAACGCATCACAGGCGTTCGCAAACGGACCGTCACCAACCTGATGCTGCGGTTCGGGAAAGCCTGCCGCAAGTTCCTCGACCGGGAACTGCGAGACCTCGAACTCCGTCACGTCGAGTGCGACGAAATCTGGACCTTCTGCCAGAAAAAGCAGGGACGCCTGACTGACGAGGAAAAGGGCAACCCAGAGATCGGGGATCAGTACCTGTACGTCGCTCAAGATCAGGACACCAACCTGATCGTCACCTATGCCATCGGCAAGCGGAACGGCGAAGTGACAGACGCCTTCATCGACGACTTGGCTGATCGGATGCAACTGCCGGACGTTAACGATAGCTGGGAGTCGAAGCCGCAGATTTCAACGGACGGCTGGCAGGCATATCCCGGTGCCGTGCTGGACGCCTTTGGGAGCCGAGCCAAGTTCGGACAACTCATCAAGAGCTACAGCAACAGCGAACAGCCGGGCCGCTACGGCCCTCCTGCGATGATAGACGCTGACCGTCGGTCAGTCATCGGGATAGACAACCTCTGGACCATATGCACCAGCCACGTTGAGCGGAACAATCTGACGATCCGCACCTTCATGAAGCGGTTCACGCGGCTGTCGCTGGGATTCTCGAAGAAACTCGACAATCTGGCCGCTGCCGTGGCCATTCATGTCGCCCATTTCAACTACTGCTGGCGTCCCCGTGAGAACAAGGGCGGTCGTCATCGACTGACCCCGGCCATGCAGGCAGGGCTGGTCGGTCAGCTTTGGGACATTGAACGGCTGTACGATGAAGTCTTGAAGTGACAAAATTCAAATGACCCCACTACCATATTGTGACCGTCAGTTAGGCTCATTTGTGGATGCGTCTAACGACAACGATTGGCTAGACCATTTTCATGGTTTCTGTGCAGGAGCTTGTATGCGTACTGATCTTTGTTCGCTGAGCGGCCCTCCTGCAGATCGCGAAAACCAATTCTGGATGTACTCTAGACATGCGAAACGACCCGGAGGTTCAGCAAGTCGTCGGAACATATGCCTTGGGACTGCCCCGGATGCCGACCGCTGGGCGATCCGGGGAGTTGCTGGGACGTGGGACTGGCAGTTCCTTGGAGTTTCAGGAGTATCGCGAGTACCTGCCCGGCGACGACATCCGGCACGTCGACTGGGCCGCATACGCCCGGTCGGACGCCCTGATGGTCCGCATGTATCGGGAGGAGATCAGTCCCCGCACCGAGATCCTGTTCGACGCCAGCCGTTCGATGACAACGGGGGACGGCGTTAAGGCTAGGCTCACTCGACAGATGACGGCGTCCTTCGCACAACTCTGTGGACGAATCGGTGGACGACCAACGCTCATCGCTCTCAACGATGACCGTCCACTCACCCCGATGGGCCCCGAAGGCCTCGACCGTCTGGAAACACTGCCGTTCGAGGGCGTCGGCAACCTCGCAGAACTCCTCGACGAACATGCGGTCCCGCTCAAGCCGCAGGCGGTCCGCATCGTGATCAGTGACTTCCTGTTTCCCCACGATCCGGGGTCGCTCATCCGTCGACTGGCGGCGGGCGCAAGCGCCCTGTGGGTCGTCCAGTTGCTGACCGCCTGGGAGGCCGACCCCACCGAATTGGGCGGTCGCCGCCTCGTGGATATCGAAGGAGGTGCCGAAACCGACATGCTGGTCAATCGACAGGCGATCGCCGGCTACACGGAGCGTCTCGGTCGCCTGCAGTCCGAACTCTCCCGTGCCTGTCGTCGCGTGCATGCTCCGTTCGTCACGCTGATCGCTGAACGGGGTCTGTTGACACTCTGCCGTGAGGATCTATGCGCAGCGGGCATCCTGCGTGTGGCGTGACGGTCCGCGCTCCCGTTGGTCGCCGCGAAACGAGATACGGGAC
>JAJDEJ010000195.1 GCA_029259815.1 Planctomycetaceae bacterium
GACCGACCGTTTCCGGGTCTACACAAATACAGACATCGTTGGTGTCGAACTCGCCGGGGCTCTCAAGAATGTGATCGGCCTCGCCGCCGGTATGTGCGACGGACTGGGCTTCGGCGACAACGCGAAGTCCGCCCTGATGACGCGCGGCATCGTCGAGATCACCCGCTTTGGTGTCGCCCTCGGAGCTGATCCGACCACCTTCAACGGCCTCGCCGGCATTGGTGACCTCATCACGACCTGCATGAGTCCCCACGGCCGCAATCGTCTGGTCGGCGAACGCCTCGGCCAAGGTGAGACCCTCGCGCAGATCGTCGAGCAGATGGCCTCTGTCGCAGAAGGGGTGAACACTACCCGCAGCGTACACGACCTCGCTCAACAACACGGCATCGAAATGCCCATCACCAACGAGATCTACGCAGTCCTGTATGAGGGCAAGTCACCGCTTGAGGCAACGGAGGCGCTGATGCAGCGCCCACCGCGTGCGGAGTGAGATTGGGAGCGGTTGCCTCACGCGTCCTCAGGTGGACCGGGATCGGTCATTGTGGCTTGGGCACCACCACGAACATGGAGAATACGGACCTCATCATCGATGATCGTGTAGAGTGCTCGGTATTTGCGACCTCGCCGAGTCTTGAACACGAAGTGGCGAATCTCGTATTTCACGAGATCGTTCTCCGGTGCATTTGGCCAAGCGTTCGGATTGGTGAGGAGCCTTTCGGCTGCATTCTCAAACGAGGCTAACCAACTCAGCGCTCCCTCGGGCGACCGCTCATCAATCCATTCAAAGATGTCTTCGACATCGGCTGCCGCACGCCTCAGAATGCGGAGGGAATGGCTCATTGTTCGGAGGAACTCCCGTGTCGCTGTCGCAGTTCGTTTGTGAATTCGTGCAATGGCCGGCCCGTGTCTCCTTGCTCCATGTCGGCCAACGCAGATTTGACGGCTGCCACACTCTCTGCGAGTTCAACGGTGTCTGAGGAATGCACCTGCCACAAATCAAACAACTCTGCCATCGAGAGATCATCGCCCGCATTGCGGACTTGTTGAGACGCAAACTGGTGGAAACTGTCGACTTGTTGTTGAGTAGCCATGTTCTTTGTGACCTGCTCGATTGGGATCCTTTTAGAATATCAGACAACAGATGGCAGGGTCAAAACGATTCGATGCTGCCGTCCTCAGAACAAGTTTCATTGGTGTTGCTATTGATGGCCCGCCACGCCGTGATCGCGTCCTTCACCGCGCCGACGTCGTGGACGCGGATGATGTCGGTGTGTTGTTGGGTGAGGGCGATGGCGACGCCGATGGTGCCGCTGGTGCGTTCGTCGATCTCGCGACCGAGGAGTTTGCCCAGGAACCGCTTGCGGGAGTGGCCGATCAGGACGGGGCGGTCGAGACCGCGAAGAGCGGCGATATTGGAGAGGATCTCGACGTTGTGCGCAGCCGTCTTGCCGAAGCCGATACCCGGATCGAGGACAACACGTTCAGAAGCGATCCCCTGCTCTGCCAGTGAATCGAGTCGGCTCTGGAGATAGGTCACGATCTCACTGACGACGTCGCCGTACTGCGGATCGTCCTGCATCGTCCCGGGGGTGCCTCGCATGTGCATCGCGATGACACCGCAGTCAGAGTCTGCACAGACGTCGACCATCGCCGAGTCCACCGTCAGGGCAGAGACATCGTTGACGATCGTTGCCCCAGAGGCGAGGGCCGCTCGTGCGACTTTCGCCTTCGTGGTATCAATGGAAATCGGGACGTCTGTTGATATGGAGAGTCGTTTGATGACGGGGATCACCCGACTCAACTCCACACTCTCGGAGACGGACTCCGCCCCCGGCCGCGTCGATTCTCCCCCGACGTCCAAGAGATCGGCCCCCTGTCTGACCAGCGCGAGCGCGTGAGCAACGGCTCGATCGGTCTCAACAAACTGCCCGCCATCGGAAAAGCTGTCGGGCGTGACATTCACGATTCCCATGATCCACGGGATTTCACCTAAGGTGTGACTCCTGCGGGTGATAGACCATTGACGGGTTTGGAATGGTCGATTGGGGTGCAAGGGCATTTCTATCGGTCCGTGAGAGATGTCAGTCGTGAGTAGTCGGAGGCGATTTGAACAGTGATGAAGGCGAAAAATCAGTCGGGGGAAAACTTTACCTAAACGGCGGAAACCTCCTGTGTTGGTTTGACATCGTGACTGGCACTGTTATTCTAGGCCGCAAAGTCGGCACAGTCATCGTACGTCTACTTGTGTGGCGTACATGGATGTTGCCCGGATGATTGTCCGCCGACGACTGCTTTGAGTCAAAGCGGTCAATGGAACAACGAGGAAACACCTTTTCTGACAGTCGGAGGAATTGACTAATGACACGACGTTCAATGTTTGTGGCAGCCGCTACGGTGGTCTGCCTGGTGGCAATGCAGGTTGAGAGTGAAGCCGGTCGCCGTTGCGGTCGCCGCGCCCATCGCGGACACCATTGTGGACACAGCTACTCTCACTGCAACACAGGTTGTGGACACAGTTACTCTCACTGCAACACCGGTTGTGGTTACGAGAGTTCCTGCGGCAGCAGCTGTGGTTCAAGCTGTGGTAGCTCTTGCGGGCACAGCAGCTGTGGTGGATACGCTTCCACCTGCTGTGGGGCCAGCGTTTCGACCTGTGGTTACACCTCAGGCTGTGGAAACGCTTGCGGCTCCGCCTGTGGTGGTGCCAGCTATGGTGGCGAAGTCATCCAAGGCGGCCCTTCTGATGCTCCAGCACCGCCCCAAGACGCGCCAGCTCCTCCAGCTGACGACGCTCCCCCCGCTGCACCGGCTGCACAGCCGACTGCCTGATCACCAAATGATCAGAGATTGCTGAATTCAACCCGTCTGGTGCTTGTCGCCAGGCGGGTTTTTCTTCGCGCCGACATAAGGGGGCAGGCACCATTTCCGTTGAGACAACCGACCTGTCCGGGCGTTCAAACGACATGACGAAATGGTGCCTGCCCTCGTCTCCTCATCCCCGTCTCCTCATCGACTGCGGGAGAGGAGCGTCACCTCACCCGTTGCAGCATCAAACATCCAAAAATCTCGATCGGGAAACAGCGTCGCAATTTCACTGGTGACTGTCACGTTCGGCCGATACCGTCCGTACAAAACTTGATTCTGCAGTCCAGGATCGTTGACGACATAGTCCATGTGTCGGTCCGAGGGGTCCGGTTGGATCAACACGAATGCACGACGGTCTCCCACGAACTGTTGCACTGTCTGCTCGAAGGCCGCGTAACGTTTGCGAGAGAACGCAACCTCTGCGATCCCGACATCAATACGTGCGGGCCACAGCGGCACGATTGTCACGAGGTTCACAAGAACAGACATGGAGATCAACGACAGTCCCCACAAGGGCATCCACGGGCGCTCTGTCGATTTCCAGACTCTCTGCAATTTGTCGAGCATCCCAGCAAACAGCAGCAGCCAGAATGGGGCCGACTCGAACACATAATGCCAGCCCATGATGCCCTCGAACCAATACGGGAGGTGCACCACATGCAGCGAAATGATGGCTGCTGCGATCAACCACCAGTCGCTCGACCAGCGGTTGATGGTGAGGAGAAACACGACCGCTATCATCACCAGCGGCACGATTCCCAGCGTCCAACGCAAGCTGAAGACACTCCGTCTCCAGGCATTCTTCGTAGCGAGTGCAGGAGTCAGATTTTCTGCCCACGTGTCGTAATGTTCCAGCACTTTCGGTCCCAGGGCAGCCTCTCCCCGGACCCGGTTATTGAAGCCGTACACATGTCGGGGCGTGTAGATGTCGGTGTACTGCTGATAGGGCGTTACGAGTGCATCCCCTGTCACCGCCGCGTTATATCCGAACAACACAGCGAACCCGATAGCCAGCGGGAGCACCATCGCCAACGCGACTTGTAGTCTCATCAGGATGGGCACGTTCCATTGACCGGGGATCCCAAGACGGTGAGGCGTCGCTGGCCCCGTCAAGATCCACCAGCCAAACCAAAGGCCGAACGGTAATCCGACTCCGGCAGCCGTCATTGGTCGACAGAGCATGGCGTATGTCAGCCCCGTTCCCGCGAGCAGGGCCCAGTCCCACGCCCGCGCTCCATATCTCAATGACATTCGCAATTTGAGAAACGTGATCACAAACATCAGCAGGCCGACGAGTGTCGGATGATGTGCCAGGAGCAAGTTGCTGAACAGTCCGACTCCCGGCGAGACGGCCATCAACAGACCGGCCAGGAGTCCCACTCGATTGTTCGCCAGGTGGCGTCCGATCCAAAAGACAAGAAACGCTGCAAGCGCATGGGCCGTCCAATGCCCCCACCAAGCATCGCCCATCCACAGGAAAGGGGCGATCCATACTCCGGCACCGGGAAAGTAGCGACTCGCAAATCGTCCCTCATTGAGCACGTGCATCTGATCGAACAATTCGGGCATCGGCTCAAAGCTGGGGAACGACAATCGTCCCGCCAGGAATGTCTGCGCCTGGAACAGATAGCTGTACTCATCGTGATAGGCAGGAGGGAGGTCGCCGAACTGTTGACCGACATGCCAGCTCATCGCGAAACCAGACGCAGCGACCAGGGCTGACAGCCCAAAGGCCCGCACATGTTGAGCAACCGGCGTCGGTTGATCGGGTGTCGGACAAGACTCATCCAGCCATTGACCTACGAGTGACCACAATCGCGGCGGGCGATCAAGCAAGGGGTGCCGAATCAACCAAAGCGGGATTGCCAGTAACAGCACTGGCACGAAGGGTGTCCAATCAACGTGCGGATCGCTCTGCCAACCAACAGCATTCTCCTCAGCCGACGACAACCACCGGGGCCACTCATTCCACACAACGAGTCCCGCAGCTGCCAGCCACGCTGACCAAAAGGCCACCGACCAGCGAGAACTGCCGGTCCTTGTTCGGGCACTCACGTTGTCAGTGGAATCTTCCGTCACGTCTCACGAGTCCTCTGTATGTGATCCGATGGTATTAAAAGTGAGATCGCTACACTCCAGGAGCTATTCGGCTCCTCCCCACCGTAGCCAATCCTTCGTCCTTCGTCATCAGCGGACTGGAGCCCGATGAGGGTCCGTTTCACAAGCCTCCGACTGTTGTTGATCGCAGTGGTTGGGTGGTTTCTCCTGTCGATTCTGCTGCCCGGTCGCGCTCTGCGTGTACCGACGCTCTCTGCTGCGCCGCACATTATCGATCCGACCGACCATCCGTACGATCCGGACTGGCCCGAGGTGTTCTGGGTGCTGAGGACCAAGTGCAACGGCTGTCACCGTCCGGGTACGGAACGACACGACTTCACGTCCTACGAAGCCATCATTGGAGGAGGAGTCGACGGCGAGTCGCCCATCATCGTCCCCGGACACCCCGAGGACTCGCCCCTCTGGGAGCAGGTCGTCTGGAACCATTCTGCCTCGTCTGACTCGCCGTTCGACGACGAGCCTATGATGCCTCCCGACCACAAGGACTGGTTGACCGCTGGCCAACTGGCCGCGCTGGAGCGTTGGATTACTCGTGGTGCCCTCGACCTGCAGCTGCCGGCAACGTGTGATATCAGACCGATCACCGAGATCGATTTCCCTTCGGCGAAAGAGTGTGGTGTGTGTCATCCCACGCATTACGAGCAGTGGTCCCGCTCGATGCACGCCTATGCCCAGCACAGCCCGGTCTTCGAAGCGTTTACGCTCACATTGACCGAACGAACCGGAGGAACACTCGGCACCTTCTGTACCCGTTGTCACACCCCTATTGGCGTCAGTCTGGGTGAAACGGCATCCACTCGTAACATTCATCGCTCGCGCATCGCAATGGAGGGCGTGACGTGCGTTGTCTGTCACCGACTTCAGCGCCCCTACTACAAGTCCAGTGGACGTCTGCCTGTCGAGCCGGGCCAAGTGCTCGAAGCCTGCCTGTTTGGTCCGTTCGAGAATCCGGTCAGCGTCGCCACCAATACGCATGAGGCAGCGAAGAGTCATCACCTCACGAGTTCCGCCTTCTGCGGAGCCTGTCATGACGTCACGAGTCCCGAGGGCGTGCGGCTGGAAGAGGCGTTCAGCGAATGGCAGAACAGCCCCGCAGCAAAGGACGGTGTCACCTGCCAGCACTGTCACATGGGGCCTGTGCAAGGAGTCGCCATCCCCCGCTCACATCGACCACACGGCAAGATCGCTGTCATTCCCGGTGTCGATCCCAGTGTCTTCCCCGATCGACCAATTTCGAATCACTCCTTCGCGGGACCCGACTACTCGCTGCTCCCCGATACCGAGTTCCCGCACAAGCTCGACTGGATGTACGAGACCGATTACCGCATCGCTGAGAATTTGACGCCTCACCAGCGGGAGACGCTCACCGAACTGCGACTCGAAAACCGACGGCTGCTCCGTGATGCTGATGCGAAACGGTACGAACTCTTGAGAAACGCGGCCGAGATCAACGTCTCACATCCCGCAGAGGTGAATGGCGGTCGAGCGATGCGTGTGCGGGTCGACGTGACGAGTAAGGTCGCCGGTCACAATTTCCCCACGGGCTTCACGGCGGAGCGACAGGCGTGGGTCAGCGTCACACTCAAAGATCCACTAGGACGGATCATCTATGCCACTGGCGATGTCGATGCGAATGGCGACTTGCGGGACGAACACAGCCACTTCGTCGAAACGGGCGAACTGCATTACGACCGCAAGTTGCTCAACTTCCAGAGCAAGTTCGTGACACTGACAGCCCAGGGGACCGAGAGATCCGTCATCATCCCGGTGAATCGTCACTTCACACCCCTCAACGTCATCCGCCCCGCAACCGGCATCTCTCAGTCATACGGTCGACCACTCACGTTCCGCGTGGCCAAGAGTAGTTTGCCGCCACTGCAAACAGCCGGTCGCACTTATCCCATCCGAGTGCCGAGACAAACCGGCATGTATTGTCTCTGTGTCCGACTCAACTTCCGACATCTCCCCCCCGCCCTGTTCGACAAGATTGGCATCCCCCACCTCAAACACCTGCTGGAGACCGTCGTCATCGACGAATACACGACCACAATCACCGTTCGCTGAGCAAAGATTTATCGTTTCACAGCGAAACGGACCACCTTGATGGACCGACTGAAGATCGCCCACTGGACGCTCGCTTTCGCACTCCTCATGAGTGCGGCGTTCGCGGTGCGCGCAGACGATCCAGACACCGTCGGACGCGTGTCATTTGATGACTGGACCCCTGCTCCACACGCCGAGACACTCCCGCCCCTTGAAGTCGAACTGCATCATCACGGCGGCTCCTACCTCTACGAACCGCTGGACGTGAACAGCGAGTTGCACGAATCGCACGACGATCATGCAACCCGATTGCGGCTTCCCGAAGATTGGCAGGAGCCGCAACCTCTCTCACTCCCGTACGACTATCTCGGATCTCACTTCATCGAGTGGCAGCCGCAACTCAGTTGGTTCGGTTGTCCGGGCTATCAATGGGAACCACGATTTGTCGCATACGGCTCGTACGAACTCTTCGCGGGCCTGTTCGAAGAGAACGACGTTCGACGCGATGGCATCGGCCATCAACTGCTGATTGAACTCGACCTGGCGCTGACCGGCACCGAACGAGCCCACGTGCAGTTCCGTCCTCTGGGCGAGCAGAACTCGGGAGGCTCGTTCTGGCAACTCTCTTCCCCCTCGGGCTACAACGACAACTCAACGGGTGTGCCCCAACGCTGGTGGATCGAAGGCGAACTCCAATCGATCATCGGGCGACTCATCCACGATCCGACGATCCAACTCGACGTCAACTTCACCGCTGGCAAGTTCCCCTTCGCACTGCACAATTCCTTACTGATGAATGATGAAATCACCGGCGTCGTCCTCGGCAAGAACACGATCACCCACACACCTCTCAGCAACCTCAACGTGCAGGCGTTCTATGCTTTCGACGAGGTGGATGCTTACAGCAATCAAAACGCTGACCTTGTCGGTTTGAATCTCACAGGCGATTACCGTCATGCCTTCTTGGAGATGACATATGCGCATGCATTCAACGCCGGCAATTCAGACCTCAATGCGAGCTACTTTGCCTTCAGCGGCACGAACTTCTTCGGCCCCCTCTCGCTCGCGGGGCGGGCGATGTTCAAGCAGGGTGATGAGGCGGAATTGGGAGACGGACAACTGTATGTGCTGGAATCCAACTTCACCCGCAGCCCGTCACACTGGTGGGAAGAACACACGGGTGTGGAACTCGCGGTTGCCTACATCAACCTCTTCAAAGCGACAAGTGGATGGCAGCCGCTCGCTGACGGGAACTTCAACCGACTGCGAAATCTGTTCGTCCTCAATCCCCTGCTGCAAATCGCCGCCGGTCGCCAACCGGGTGACACGACGGGAGTCGCGTGCGGAGTGCAGCTTTTCCGCCATCACGAAGACGAATCGATCATTCCCGAGTTCGCCATCGAAGAGACCCAAGGCGACACCGTCTGGGGCCTCGGCCTCCGCTACCAACGCAAACTGACGCCACGCACGTATCTCGACGTGCGAGGATTGAAGACGTGGTCCGACCTGCCTGCGCTTGTACGAGAAGGCGTGTTCGTCTCGACGTTCGTGATCTTCTGATGTCGCAGGGGGTCAGGCACTATTTCGTTTCGTGTCGTGAGCGAGTTTTCGAGGACCTTACGAACGAAATGGTGCCTGACCCCTTCGCGCTCGTCACACCTTCAACCCATAGAACTCGATTGCCGTGCCGCCGAAGATGCGGTCCTGCTCGGACTCACTCAGCGACGACAGACACTCCTTCAACGCATCGAATACCTCCTGATACGTCCCTGCCAACTCACACACGGGCCAGTCGCTGCCAAACATCAGCCGATCGGGGCCGAACGCATCCAAAGCGATGTCGACGTAGGGTTGGAGTTGAGTGGGCGTCCAGTTGCTCCAGTGGGCTTCGGTGACCATCCCGGAGAGTTTGCAGAAGATGTTCTCGTGCTTCGAGGCTGCTCGAAAGTCGTGCTCCCAGTTCTCGATGGCTCCATCCTTGATGTGTGGCTTCGCCAGATGATCAATCACCATCGGCAACTCCGGCAGCATCTCTCCCAGCACGGCCGCATGTCGCAGGTGCTTGACGTAGAACAACAGATCGAACGGGACTCCTTGCTGCTCCAGCACTTGGAGTCCTGCAATGACATCTTGCCGCACGATGAAGTCATCCTCAGGCTCATCCTGCACAACGTGCCGTACGCCAACGAATTTGGGATGGTCCTTGAACTCCGCCAACTGCTCCTCACAGTCGGGTGATGAAAGATCGATCCAACCCACCACGCCCGCGATCCAGTCATGCTCATCCGCCATCCGCAGGAACCAGCGAGTCTCCTGAGCCTCATGTTGCGTCTGCACCAGCACCGTCTTGTCGACACCTGCTGCATCCAACAACGGTTTGAGATGCACCGGCACAAAGTCCCGCCGAATCGGCTCATGCTCAGGAATGTCCAACCACGCATAGTCGAACTTACCAAGCTCCCAGAAATGCTGATGGGCGTCGATGATCATGGGCGTTCTCTAAGAATTCACTGAATGCACTTGGGCGACTGATGGTTGGCGGGAGGTATCTCAAGGTGAGTGTCACGATATGCGCATAGCAGTTTATTCTCGATCACCTTTGGGTCTTCGTGTTCGCTGGTGCAAGAGCATTCGAATACAAATGTCTTGCCTTGAAACAGTTTTTCAATCGCTTTCCGAACCCACGCAGCCGATTCCGACTGCGTGTTGAAAACCCGCTGAGCAATCCCTTGCTTTCCGCTTCGATTCCAACCTCCAGCCTGTCCGATGTATACGACGTCCGATTTCCCACGAACGCGACAAAGCGGCTTCGGAGAACGGAAGATGTAGACACCATACCCAGGTGGAATCGGATGGTCAGCCTTCCTCAATGAGCTGAGGTCACCCGCAGGATACTCCCATTGAGTCCACACTCGTTTTTTATACACTTCGACGAATTTGGCCTCGAACTCGCTCATGACAACCTTGTTGACTACTGTCAGCTGCGTGGCTGAAGTGTCATGGTACTCTCATCTAACTCCAGATGATCCGGAAGACAGTGAAATAGAATTGCTCCAACAATTCTTGACCTCCACCTGTCAGGGGCATCTTCTGGAGCTAGCGCTGCCGTACCGAAGTTCTCCAAGTGCTCCCACCATGTACGAATGCGTGACGCGGGAATCGTGTCCTCTCGCATTGTGCGGTGTGATCGGACGACAATTAGATCGCTAGTCACTTGGATCACATCATTTTTAACACCCTGTCCAAGTGTCGGTACAAAAGTGTATTCCGGATGTTGAGGACATCTCGGTTGCTGCAGAAGGCTTTCAGTTAGAATTCTCCAAGCTTCGTCAAATCTCATCATCTGTAACGGCCTCCAAAACCATGTGTTGTCACCTACACACTGCACTTTCTGAGAAAACGCATCCGATGCGGCGGAATTGGTCTTCACAAAGTTGGCTCATCCCTCACGCTTTGGTTGGGAGACCGAAGTCCGCAAGGGGGAGAGCCAAGGATGGCATCTTACCACGCACCGCGCGAGT
>JAJDEJ010000196.1 GCA_029259815.1 Planctomycetaceae bacterium
CTGCTTGCTCGGCCGACATGGAGCGTTGAATGCTCGCTCAACACTGCTTCGGACGGGCAAGCAATGCCGATTCACCATTCCACGCCCCTCGGGTGGCATGCTCTAACGCCAACGGCGGGTGAGCATGTATCGGCGTGAGCCCACAGGCATGGCGACCCGGCGCGCAGGGCCAAATGGTTTTTCAAGATGGGCAGAGTTTGACGGCACGCTAAATCGACGCAAGTCGTTGGCAATCAATGAAACTGACGTGAAACGGTGAGCCGCATCGGCTCTCTCTGTGTGGAGATCGATCGATGTTGCTAACGGACCAGCCTTTATTTCACAGGTCGAGTTTTCCAACGAGATTGTGAGCAGCGGAGGCCAGAGAGCCAACTGGCGCGATTCAAGGTTTGCGTTCAACTCGTCTCCGTTAGCCAGAGGCATTGGGCCGTGTATGATCAACTGAATCTCATGAAGCCGTCGGACCGGTGAGGTTTCTGACACCGCGTATCAAACCACCGATTTTGACGCTTTGCAGAGCCCGTTCGGTCCGAAGCTGATTGCGGATGGTAGTGCCGTGCCGTAAGCTCGGCTGTCGGCAGTTCCTCGGGACTTCTGATGTAATCGCTGTACATTCGGCGAATCTTTGTTGGACCACTACCAGTATTGTGTCGCACCGCCGAGATTCCTCGCGCCATTAAGATCGACCGTCTGGGCAAGCAAACGTTGAACCGGAGCATAAAGGATGACAGACGAATCAGCACCTTGGATCACTTACCGACCGAAATTGAAAGTGTTGGACTGCACGATCCGGGACGGTGGATTAGTCAACGACTCGCAGTTTACCAATGATCAGGTCAAGGCCGTGTATGAGGCCTGTGTCGAGGCCGGCATCGATTACATGGAGATCGGGTACAAGAACGATCCCGAGGTGTTTCCGACCGATCAATACGGCCCATGGCGTCACTGTCACGAAGAGGACATGCGACGTGTCGTCGGCGACCACACGTTCAAGAAGACCGGAATGAAGCTGTGTGCGATGGCCGACGCGGGTGCGAAGAGCAATTGGGAGAAGCAGATTATTCCGGCCAAGGACAGTGTCCTCGATATGATCCGGGTCGCCTGCTACGTCCATCAGATTTCGGAGGCAGTGGACATGTTGAACCACTGCCACGAATTAGGGTACGAGACCTGCCTGAACATCATGGCGATCTCGATCGTGCAGGACGCGGAAATTGATCAGGTGCTCAAGATCGCCGCCACGACGCCAGCCTTGGCGGTGGTGGTCGTCGATAGCTACGGCAACCTCTACCGCGAACAGATCGACTACCTCGTCAAGAAGTACGCCAAGGCGGTCGAGGACACAGATATGGATGTCGGCATTCATGCCCACAACAATCTGCAGCTCGCCTTCGCGAACACCATTGAAGCGATCATCCTTGGTGCGAACCGCGCTGACGGGACCCTGTTGGGCATGGGCCGTGGGGCCGGAAATTGTCCGTTGGAGATCCTCCTCGGCTTCCTGCGGAATCCGAAGTTCGACCTGCGCCCGATTCTCAAGGTGATTCAGAATGTCATCCTACCGCTGCGGGAACAGTACGATTGGGGACCGTCCATTCCCTACAATATCACGGGTCAGATGAACCAGCATCCCCGGGCCGCTATCCAATACCGGAACAGCGATACGCCCGACGATTACGTCGGCTTTTACGACCAAGTTGTCTCGGACGTATAACCTGCGGCAGAGCGGACACGGTGGGCTTCCAGCCCTTGGTTGGCGGTCTGATGAGCCGCCACCAAGGTCAATGAAACCTGCTGGGAATTCGGTCTCGATGGCAGACGCTCGCAAAGTGTTGGTCTTCGCGTATGGCTCGAACATGTGCACGCAGCGAATGCGGTCGCGAGTCTCGACTGCCAAGCCCGTGCGGTCAAAATACTCAGCCGACGTACAAGTCACTGGATCGCCACAGTTTCTGTCGACTTGCAATTGGTGATTTCAGCTACTCGATTTGCCGGGACTCGACCATTATTTGTGGCGGTTGAGTGCGCGGAAAGTTCGGCGCCGAACAACGCTGACTGGTTTCAATGGCTCAATTCGCTCACCACCGCCTGATACGGCAGTTTGGGGCCGTCCCCTGATGATTATCTGTATGGCGAAACGTGACAACCGACGCCAAAGATGAGCCTCTCGCGACCCACTCGACCGGTCCTTCACTCTCCGTTCAAAAACCACCAACGGGGTGGTGCGCAGAACGTTCGTACTGACACCGTTTCTCAGTCCCGACTTGAAATCCCCATGACAGTCTCAGGTATCGCGAACGGTGCGGTCGAAGCGAGACTCCGAGGGCCGGGACCATGTGACTCCTCAACACGCGCACTCTGTCCCGCGTTGACCCGGTGCACCCAATCGGCATGCACCAACACGATCAGCACGACATGCCGCAGCGGCTCGGTCTCCGGCAGCAGTTCCTCAATCGACTGTCCTGGTCCCCCCGGCTCAAACTGATGCCGAGGATCAACAACCGATAAACGGTCACAGCAGCGATGTCGAGTGCATGCAAGTGAAAAGACTTCGTAAAGAATGTCACCGAGGCTTGACCACAACATATCAAAGTCGTGATCGGAAACCAGTGACCCGAGTAACAGCGAGGCCACGCTGGCAGAGCCTGATCACACCAATCAGTGAATGTTGACCTCAGCCCCCGATCGAGGGTGAATGAACCCTCACACGCACAGAGACTCTCCAAGCATTCGACATCACATTACGCTGAGGGACGCAGCCTGATTTCGTAGGAGTAGTAGTTTCAGCTCGCGAAGTGTGCTAGCCTGCCTCGTTGTCCATGTTGCACAGGATCACTCGCCCTACAGCACGATTTGTTGTGTGCATCGCTGAGATTAACGGGTATGACATCATGAGGCAGACAGGCCAGATGATGCTCTCTTGCGGATTGCTGATTCGAGGACTCATACGTGGTGACGAGGGGGGGAGACGACCATCGTCCTCGGCGTCTGATCCGACACTTCGATTGATGGTGTTCTTCAGATCTCGCGTACGTTTATTGGCGGGACCGCTGATATTGTTCGCTGCTGCTTTTGAGCCATGCAGAGCTGATGTTCCCAGCCCGGTACTTGAGGATCTCTTTCCGCTCGGTGTCCAGGTGGGCACGTCGGTCAGTGTGAGCGTTAACGGAGCCCATCTGGAGATGATCTCGACATTGCATCTCAGCGAGCCCCGGATTGTTGTCGAGAAGACTGGTGACACAACGTTTCGACTGACGGCGCCCGATGATGTGCCGGTCGGCTTCTACGAGGTGTCTGCTGTCGGGAAGTATGGGATTAGTGCATCGCGTCTCTTTCATGTCAGCCGGAAAAGCGAGCTGATCGAGTCGGACGGAGATGCGGCTCACACAGTGCTGCCCCTCAACTCGATCCTCAGCGGACGGATCGAAGCGGGTGGGGAGATCGACCGTTTCCATTTCACGGCGCAGGCGGGCGATCAGATCATGATCGAGTGCTGGGCGAACCGCATCGAGTCGCAGCTTCGTGCGGTGCTTGAGATTTTCGATCCTCACGGTCGGAGACTCGCAGTGAGTCGTGGTGAAGTTCATCTCGACCCTCGCCTTGATGTGCGACTGCCCTCGGACGGCGAGTACGAACTGACCGTGACGGACCTGACATACACCGGTGGCCAGCAACATTTCTATCGGCTGTCACTCGGGACAGGTTCGCGAATTGATTATGTCTTGCCAACAGTGATGCAGCGAGATACGACAACGTCAGCCAGATTGTTCGGACGAAACCTTGTGTCTCGCTCAGATGAGATTGTTGGAGCGAAGGGCGCGGTCGAAGATGTGGGATTGGTGGCGAGAGAACATGGATCGGTCTCATTGACCACCAATATCGGTGTGGTGCCCGGTCGGTTCGAGTCCAAAACCGACACGAACTCGCACGATTACGATTGGATGAAAGTGGACATCCAGGTTCCGGCAGACTTGGCATCTCTTGCTGCACCAACGCGGTTGTCGTCCGCTCAAGCTGCCGTGGAATTCTTGGCGTACGACATCCCTGGCATGGACGAACCGATCTTGATCAGTGTGACGGACGTTCCTGTCGTGGAAGACTCAGGACGGAACAACTCACCGGAGACTGCACTGTTCCTCGAATTCCCTTGCGAGGTCAGCGGCCAGTTGATCTGTGGGGACGAACAGGACTGGTTTGCCTTCGAAGCGCGACGGGGCGAGGTCATCTGGTTTGAAGCATTCGGCGAGCGGATCGGATCGCCCGTCGATCTCGATCTCCTGCTCCTCGATCACACGGCGGAGCACGAGTTGTGCCACATGAGCGACCAATTAGTCAACGTGGGGTCGGCAGCGTTTCCGACGACACATCTTGATCCCGGAGGACGTTGGGTATCGCCGAGTGACGGGCGATACCTGTTGTTACTGCGGAATCTCCAAGTCAGTCTGCGCGATGATCCACGACGGGCTTATCGATTGAGCCTGCGCCGTGAAGAACAGGATTTCCAAGTTGCTGTGATTCCCCACCGGTCGAGTGAACGCACTGGGCTCAACGTTTGGCGACGCGGACGGATACAGGCTGACGTTGTTGCATTCAGGAGTCGTGGTATGACCGACCCGATCCGCATCACGGCTGAAGACTTGCCCTCCGGCATCGAATGTCCGGACGTGTGGCTGGGACCCGGGGTGACTCTTGCACCGTTAGTCATCACCGCCGGGCGCGACGTGCCGTTTGAGGCCACGGCGTTGCATCTGACGGCTCACGCAGAGATAGGCACGGGTGAAGTCGTCCACGCTGTTCGAGGCGGAGCGTCAGGCGTCTCGCAGTCACCGGTGGCTGCGGGAAGACTCACTTCGGAGATCACATTGGGCATCGGTCCGGAATCACCCCTTCTGGTGACCGCTCAACCACTGGAATCGAATGTGTCGCAAGGCGGTCTCATCGAGTTACAGGTCTCTGTCGAACGCAAGAACAGCGATCATCCTTCGTCCACAGAATTGACGGCTGTTGGTCTCCCGCCACTCTTGCGCAACGAAATCTCAGATATCGCTGCGGGTGACAACCAAGGTTGGATCAGCTTCGACCTGCCTGCTGAGTTACAGCCCGGTCCGTACACGTTCGCCGTGCAGGCGGTCACCGAGATCGTACTCGATGATGGCAACAAGACCAGCGTTTCGGCCGTCAGCAATCCCATCACAATCACTGTCGCCCCAGCCCACTTTGTGTTGAGCATCGATCCACGGACGCCGAAGAAAATCGCACGCGGTGAGATCATCCAGGTGAATTACGCGGCCGACCGGAGGAACGGATTCATCGGCAAGATTCACACGGAATTGACGGCGACGGGTGGGTTGACAGGATTGCGTGGCCGGGGTGTGACATTCGTCGGCGGAACATCGTCCGGCGTCATTCAGGTGATTGCCAGTGACGATGCCCCGCTGGGGCCGGTCAGGTTTCTCCACCTCGATGCATTAGGCACTGTCGAGGACAAGCCAATCTATCGTTCAGGATGCTTCGTCGATCTGGAGATCGTTCCCTGAAGAGTCGAACAGAAGGTCAATCGGCATGGTTCAATCGATTGCTGAGTGCAGCACGACATCATGGCCCAAGTGCCCGTTGAGAATCGTAACGACATGGTGTTGTGTCGCCTTGTCAGCGATGTCTCTGTCGGTTTCGTTGACGGCAGACGATGGTCAAACAACCAGCCAGCCCTCTCTCGATGACAGCAGCGTGTACTTTGGTCGCGATGTGGTTCCCGTGCTGACGAAGCTCGGCTGTAACAGCGGCGGTTGTCACGGGAAGGCGACCGGGCAGAACGGCTTTAAGCTTTCGCTCCTGGGGTATGGTGTCCCGGAGGATTACGAATCGATCGCCATCGAAGCCAGGGGACGGCGGCTGTTCCCCGCCGACCCGCCGCGAAGTTTGTTGCTTCAAAAGGCGACCGGTGAAATCCCGCACGGCGGCGGCCAGAGGGTGCAGGTGGGTTCAGACGATTATCAAGTCTTGCTCGATTGGATCGTGAGTGGCTCACCTGCGCCGCAGCGAGATGATCCGACGGTCGAACGAGTGACCGTCTCTCCACAACAACGTGTGTTGGAGACCTCTGACAGCGAACAACTCCTGGTGACAGCCCATTTCTCCGACGGCACGAGTCGCGAGGTCACCCGGCAAGCAATCTATGAATCGAACGAGCCTGACGTCGCCGATGTCGACCAGCTCGGCCTGCTGAAAACGAATCATCGCGGTGGACTCGTCGCGGTGATGGTGCGCTACGGCGACAAGTTCGATGTCTTTCATGGGACGGTTCCGTTCGGATCAGAATCGTCGGCGTCACCTCCGGCCCTCGCGGACCTCGAAAAGGAACTGGGAAACCATCCTATCGACCGGCACTTGCTGGCCGCGTGGAAACGCCTCGGTATCGAACCGTCACCGCCAGCCGACGAGGCAACGTTCTTGCGAAGAGTCACTCTCGACGTGTGTGGACGTCTGCCGCGACCGAAAGAATTGCAGGCGTATCTCGACGACTCGGAGCCTGACAAACGCGCACGATTGATCGACCGTTTGTTGGAGGAGCCGGGTTACGCCAGTTACTTTGCCCTTAAGTGGGCGGACATCCTCCAGAATCGTGGACAGGGGTATTCCACCAGTAAGCAGCGACCAGGAACCGCTTTGTTCTCAGCATGGATTCGAGACGCAATCGCTGCCAATGTCCCGTACGATCGCTTTGCCGCCGAGATTCTGACCGCGACCGGGAGTCAGGAGATCAATCCACCCACAATCTGGTATCGCACGGTGCGGACTGAGCAGGAGTATGTCGAATCGGTCTCGCAGGCGTTTCTCGGCGTGCGGCTGCAATGTGCCCAGTGCCATCATCATCCGTCTGAGCAACTCAGTCAGGACGACTACTACGGACTGGCCGCCGTCTTCGCCCGTGTCGGCCGCAAGGGAGGGTTCGCAGACGCCGAGGTGCCGACGAATGAAGTCATCTTCCTCAAACCGCACGGCGAGACGATACAGCCACGGACTGGTGAGGTGATGAACCCCCGTCCGCTCGGCGGGCCCGACTTCCCAGTGAACCGGTACACCGATCCTCGCCGGGCATTTGTCGATTGGATGACGTCGCCGGAGAATCCGTACTTCGCACGCACGATGGCCAATCGCATGTGGGCCCACTTCTTCGGTCGGGGCATCATTCACCCCATCGATGATGCCCGCAGCACCAACCCGCCCAGTAATCCAGAATTACTCGATGCGTTAACACAAGAGTTCGTTGCGAGCGGTTACGACGTGAAGCATCTGATCCGCATCTGTGCGAACTCCTATGCCTACAGTCTGCGTTCGATCCCCACAGAGTCCAATGTGGATGATGTCCAGTGCTTTGCCCGCTTCTATCCCCGGCGTCTCAAGGCTGAGGTCCTGCTTGACGCCGTCAGCGATGCCTTGGGGGTGCCCACGAAGTTTCCGGGGATCGGAGGTGAGTTCCCAACGGACACCCGCGCGATCGACCTGCCGGACGAAGCGGTGGCCAGCCATTTTCTGGATGTGTTTGGCCGCCCGGCCCGTACTTCTGCCTGCGAGTGTGAGCGTGCTGACGCTCCGGCGTTGGGGCAGGCTTTGGAACTCGTCAGTTCTCATCTGATTCAGGAAAAGCTGGCGTCTCCCAGCGGCTTCGTCGCGGAGTTGTCTTCAAACGGCAAGACGCACGAAGAGAACGTCCATGCTGCCTTTGTGCGATTCTTCGCCAGACCGCCCAAGCCCGATGAACTCGCAGTCGCGATCGAGTTCGTCGAGAGTCAACCCGAACTCGTCACCGCCTACCAGTCGCTTTTATGGTCGCTGTTGGCAACGAACGAATTCATGTTCACCCATTGAGCCATTGAAATGAATCAGTTCCTACTTGGGACATCTTGTCTCGACATTCACGCAAGCGTGTGGGAGGCTTGATCATGCTGTCCGATTCAGGTGACCGGCACTGTGCAAGCTGTCGACGAGTCAGTCGGCGGAGATTTCTGGAATTTGGGGCACCCCTGCTGGGCTTGGGGATGGCCGACCTGCTTCGGCTGCAAACTGGAGCAGCGGAGTCGAGCCGAATCTCACCGTCGAAGTCGCTGATCGTGTTCTGGACCCATGGAGGCATGAGCCAACAGGACACGTATGACATGAAGCCCGACGCTCCACCTGAGTATCGCGGACCGTACCAACCGATCGCGACATCAACTCCAGGAGTCTTCATCTCCGAGCGGTTTCCACAACAGGCGCGCGTGATGCATCACTTGAACGTTGTCCGATCAGTCTATCACGGGAATGGCATTCATGCCCCCTCTGCCCACTGGATGCAGACAGGCTATTTCGGTCCCACGCTCGCTCGCAACGCTCCGCAGAAACCATCTTTTGGCTCGGTCATCTCGCGAGCTCTCGGTGCGCAGTCCCCGGAGATGCCTCCGTATGTGACGATTCCGAAATCGGAAGCCTTCGGCTACCAGGGAGCGGTTTACCTCGGCAAGACGTACAACCCCTTCGAGGTTGGGAGTGATCCCAACGCCGACGATTTCCGAGTGCCCAATCTGACACTGCCCGATGGTCTGTCCCTCGACAACGTCCAGGACCGGCGCGACTTGCTGAAGACGTTCGACACCCTGCGGCGTGACATCGATGCGTCCGGCGGCTTGTCAGGCTTGAGTGATTTCAAAGCCCAGGCCCTGGAAATGGTCACAGGAGACCGGGTCCGCAATGCCTTCGATCTCTCGACTGAGGATCCACAGCTCCGCGACCGATACGGCCGGCATCTCTACGGTCAGGGTGCCCTCCTCGCACGTCGCCTCGTCGAAGCGGGCACGACCTGTGTGACGGTCAACACAGGCTACTGGGACCATCACGACGATCTGCATCCCAACCTGGAGGAACACCTCCCGCCTCTCGACACCGCAATCGCTACTCTTATTGAAGACCTCGAAGTCCGTGGAATGCTCAACAATGTACTGATCTACTGTGCGGGTGAATTCGGACGGACCCCATTGATCAACGGCCACGCTGGACGCGATCACTGGCCGAATTGCTTTTCTGTCCTGCTCGCCGGGGGAGGATTGAAAGGCGGGCAACTCATCGGAGAGAGCGAGCCAAGAGGCGGGGACGTCCTGAGCCGTCCCACAACCCCCCACGATCTGCTCGCGACCATTTATCACACCCTCGGAATCCCACTCAATCTGCATTACCCCGACTCTACGGGGCGACCTGTCAGCATCGTCGATGCGGGAAAACCGATCACCGAGTTACTTTGAGCAAACCCCACCGATGACGATGTCTCGGCTGGACATGAAACGGAGGGACTGGACTCAAGTGGGCCAACAACAGTGTACGAGGCAGTCAGTTCGCCAAGGTCCCTACCCAGTATAGAGTTGGTCGATCGCGAAGGGTCAAAAAAGTCCGCCCTGCTGTTGTCACGACATTCTGAACTTTCCTGTCCGAGTTCTCGACACTCAGGCACCATTTCGACGCACATGACTCCTCGCGTCGGAAATCGCATCTCGCCAGAATCGTGGCATGTCCACATGTACGCGCACGCTGTGCTGGTCCAGCGAATCTTGAGTAAGCAGGCGTACACCACATCGAAAGCGCTGGCAGCGATCAGTCGACCCTGTGCTCGACTCGGTATATGTTCGGCTCCCTAAGATTCGGTGGTCCAGCACGGAAGCTTGCATCCGTCCCACAGTCAGACGAACCGAGACTGGCATCAAGCCGGTGAGGTGGACAAATGGCTACTCAAGATTCGCTGGACAAGCACACCAGATATCACAGAGTTGAGGGTGAAAATACGTGATCTTGTTGGCGAACGGGTTTATCATGAAGAGCAGTAGCAGGGTCGATCTTCCGCTCCGGGTACGATCTAAGGCTCCCCCAGTCATGAATAGCCACCGATACGCCAGCATCGCAGTCTACGCTCTATTGACCATACAAGCATCCTTGGCGGATGGCGCTTTGGTCCAGAGCTTTCAGATGACGGGTCAACTCGGCTTGGAAGTGACCGCAGCCGCTGGTGGAAACATGCATACTGCAAATGGGTCGCTGTCACTGAACAATGTCGTTGGCGTCCCTGTCCAGGCTTATCTGTATGCGACAGATTGGCAGTCCGGCAGCTCCCCTTATTCGGGCACGTTCAATGGCGCGCCTTTGGTCGGTCCAGTGACCCAAAGCGATACGACTCTCCCAGGAATTAGCTACACGCACCGGTGGGATGTCACCTCGATGATCGTCGGTCCAGGGAGCTACAGCTACTCGTTTTCTGGCCTGATGCCTGGAGCCAATCAGAACTTTCCCAACGGGTCGATCCTTGCGGGTGTCGGATTGGCGGTGGTTTACAACGATCCCACCGCGAATGCGAATACCATCGTGACGATCATTGACGGTTCGCAGCAACTTGGAGAAGGGCTGACCATCAGCGATACGGAATCGGTCACTTTCAACAATCTCGTCGCTGGATCGACGACAATCCATAGTTTCACAGTGTTCGATGACAACGCGGAGTCCGGCGAGGTTGTCCGATATAATGGCAACCCAATCGGAGGGCCGATCGACCAGTCGCTCGGACTGAACGCGACGCTACTGACGATGTCCGGAACAAGCATCAGTGGAGCCAACACACTGTCGCTGACGACCGATCCGGCGACCCCCAATGTCGATCACATGCATTGGGTCCTAGCCGCATCAAGTGTGGCTCCCGTCCCAGAACCTCGTGCATGGGCCCTGATGATTCTTGCGGCCGCGATGGTCGTGATTGCTCGATGGACAGCAGGCATCGTGTGCTGATCCAGCGAAGCTTGAGAAATCATGTGTTCATCGCACCAGCTTGATCTTAGACGAACAGTCACTCCGCTTTCCGCAGCACACTCGGCACGTGCAGTTTGCTGACCGCTGGGTTGAGTTGCCGGGCCATGTTGATGTAGCGATCGGTCGTGTCGGGGCTGCGATGACGCATGAGTTTCTGCAGGGCCTCACGCGTCATGTGCTCCGCGTTCATCGTCGCGAACGGAGAAGCGTGGAAGGTGGCCGCCGTCATGGTGTTGCTGCTGGGCTACTCGTCTTCTGCCTTGGCCGCATCTTCGCGTGTTGGTTTCACGGGTGATGTTCCGAGCGAAGTGTTGACCGTGATCGACGCGTATCCGTGAAGCGACTTGCTTAACACAGAACTCACGGCGGCGTGTCGCACAGGTGTGCAGAACGGTGCCTCACCAATGACTGGTGACAAGCCGTCCGGGCTGGTCAATACATTGACGGATGAGGACATTGGGCGGTCACTCCAGTATTGGGGAACTTCGGAATTGGCCCACAGATGCTCAATGATCAACGGATTTGCGTAAGAACACCCACACGTAGCCATGCAATTGGTATTGAGACCCGTCGTAGGCAATGCCCTCCTGAGCAGCGGCGATCTGAGCGCTGAGCTGGTTGACCTTCTCACGCAAGGCATCGGCGTTTGTTGAGTTCGTGTTGACCGTTGACGCCTCTTCCGACTCGGACGCCTTCGACCTCGCCTTGCGGTATTGACGGAAAAGCTTCGACCATTCCGTGCGTGCCTCCTCGAACTCAGCTTGGCTTCGCGCGGCTCGTTTCACCTCATGCGGGTTGAGTGGAGGCATGCCTTTAAACCAACCACTGCAATCCCCAAGTAACAAGTCGGGCAGGCCGTCGCTGTTGTAGTCAGAGACGGACACCGAGGCATGCCACCCCGGCTGACCTGGGGGGGAGACTTTGTCATCCTCTCTCTGTACCGGACTCTTTGGAACCAGTGTGACAAATCCATCAAGCTGCGGATTCGTGCGCGTCCCCTGATTCCGGTAGCAGACGACACTGCCGTCAGATGCCGCCACGAGCAGGTCCAGGACTCCATCGAGATCCCAATCGGTGACGCACGGTTGAGCCCAAAACGGATCAATGGGTTGCCCCGCCGACCTGAGGGGCACCGCCTCCGCAAATTGGGGTGCCGAGGCAGATCCAACGTTCTTGAGGAACATCACACCTCCTCTCAACGTACCGATGATGATGTCAATCAGGCCGTCGCCGTCCCAGTCAGCACAACTTGGTGGGATGTCGTTTTTTCCTTGGATCGGCTCGCCGTCTGGACCTCGCAGCTTGACAGCTTTCGCAAACGTGCCGTCCTGCAAACGACGAAACCACAGCAGTTCACTCAGCCGACCTCGCGCGAGTTCATTGCTCGCCGTCACCATGTCGGTCAGGCCATCTTGATCAAGGTCTACCATGTCTGGCTTAAAGCCTAAGTGGTCTCCCATCGAATCAGGAATACGAGCCACTTCTCCCCCGGCTTTGAACCATTCGTAGTCGCCGAACTTCGGCGCCTTGTTGGTTCCAACGTTAGGATAGATCCGCAACCGGCCGCCCCTCGCTTCACCGACAAGCAGGTCCTTCAGTCCATCACCGTCGAAGTCTTCCAACCAGGGACTCGCCTCTCCGCTGCGAGCAATGTTGATCGGCTTCCCATGTGCAAGAATGTGCTGCGGCGCGGCCAACTCCGTTGATACCTTGGACTCAGTATCCGGCGGGAAGGCGATGAGTAGGCTGAGAATGAAAGTCTGCATAGTCCGAAATTCTTTGAATGCCAACTGAGCGTATCAGTCGGTCGTGAGGGCAAAAAACAAAGGTCATGGATGAACGAACGCCGGTCCCAGTATCTTCAGCTTCCAAGTCAAAATAGTTCCATCATGTTGTGCAAGAGCGAGCGAGTGGCCGTTGGGTGAGAAGGCCAGATTGTTGCCGGTGCCGATCGATTTCGTACCTTCTATGGTATGCACCTCGTCGCCGGTTGCCGCGTCGAAGAACATGACTTTCGATTCCCCGGAACCGTTCAACACGGCTGCGATCAACCTCCCGTCCGATGAGAACCGCACCGGCTTACACCGACTCGCAGGAAGTCGCTTTTGCCAGATTACTTCACCGGACTCCAAGTCGGCGACCGCCAAGTCCACGATATTTTCGGAGACGAATTGTTGAGGGTTCGACTTGGACTGCACACTCTGCGCTCGGCTGCCGAACACGACTCGCTGCTGATCCGGTGAGATCGCGAGTGAGTAGGGACTGAACGAAGTATCGTGGCGAAAAAGCTCTTCACCGGTCGCAGCATCGAAGGCCCAGTATTTATTCTGTCGACTGGTGATCAGTACGCGTGTCGCATCCGGCGTGAAGGCATGAGCCGACACCAGCATCATCAGCTCTTCCCGATCAAACGTGCCCTCATTGGAGTCATCACGGGGGCGAGCGAAGGGGTTGCTGGGGTCGTTGACATCGAGGTCACTGGGAAGAATCTGGACAGAGAAGATTGGGTCACCCGTTTCGGTCGACCACCGACGCAGCTTCAAGTCGTCCTCTAGTGCGATCAGCTCGCTCTGGTCGGGCGAGAAGGCGAGTTCCCACGCTCCGCCGAGCGACCGTTTCCCAGGGAGGGTGTGTCGCTTGGTCCCGGTCTGTGCATCCCAGAGGACGATTATGTCGTTACTCCCTGCGGTAGCGATGAGTGAGCCGTCCTGCGAGATGGATGCGACTTGCACGCCATGTTCCTGTTCGAATCGGACCAACTGCTGACCAGACACAGCATCCCACAATCGGGCACTGTGGTCCTCGCCCGCCGTTAGAAGTTGCTCCGAAGACGCCGAGTACACCATGCTCCGCACCAGACCGCTATGCCCGTCGCCTGTGGGCACAGCCTCTTTCCCCGTGTCGATGTCCCAGATGCGGACGTTCAGGTCCCAGTCGACCGCGGCGATCAACCGGCCATCAGGAGAGACATCCACGTGCCGTGGGCGCATTCCCGGTGCTGTGAATCGTCTCACCAACTCCCCTGACTCGATATCCCACAATAGGACCGCAGCGACGAATCCTTTCGAGAGGTTCACAGAGTTGGCGAGCGCAAGCTGCTTGCCATCTGGTGTGAAGGCCTGTTCGTGACCAATGACTGGTCCTTTCGGCGAATCGTAAAGTGCCCTGAGCAGGCGGCCGGACGAGACATCATAGACATCCGCTGCTTGATCATCAGCATGATCCAGCCCGACTGCCAGTTGCTGACCATCCGGAGAGAACTTCACTCCATTCCATCGCCGTCCGGTGCCGAGTACTTCCGGTTCTGTTCCATCTAACCAGTTCCAAAGATAGAGCTTTCTCGACTGTGTGGTGATAGCCAAGAGTTGACCATCGGGAGAGACGTCCAGGCCGGTGATGTCTCGCTGGTCAACGTGGTACCGCAGCATCTGCTCTCCGCTGGCAAGTTCCCAAACACTCACATAGCCAACCGAATCTCCGACCAGCACGAATTGCCCATCGGGCGTGAATGCCATGTGTCGTGACTCACCAAACTCCAGCAGTTCCCACTCCACGTAGGTCTCAACGAAATTGGCCTGCATGTCCCAGAACCGGATCCCATACTTCGAAAACATTTTTTCAGGATCAGACAGATCACGTCCCAGCACTGCGACTTGTCGACGATCCGGCGTCAGCAGCATTTGCTGGCTTGGAAACTTTGTCAGATCAACACTATCGTTGAGTTGTCCCGTTCCGGTGTCCCAGAACTTCAGCGAACGTTCTGAGGATGTCACCAGCACGCGACCGTCGGCTGAGAAGCCGACGTTCTTGTGCCAGCCACCGTGTCGCAGGCTGTTTCTCCCCAGTCTCATGTCGGCTCCGCCTGGGAGCGATTCATCGTTTGACTCGCCTGTTATTTCATCGTTTGAACCTTGAGCGAGGACGGGTGACGGATCGGTCAGTCGCAGACCGGCGAGGGCGACTCCGATGCCGATCACGAGGGCAGCCAACGGAACGACCACACGCCGTCGTGATTTCGTCGCCCGTTGTCGCCGTGTGTCGAGGAGTCCTGCGATGCGGTCTTCCAGCTTCCAGCGTTTGCTGAGGAACGCCAGCGTCCCTGCAGGCAAAGGCCGGGATGGCACGGCTTTCGTCAGACGGAGCAGCACATTTGAGTAAGCCGCTTCGTCAAACTGCTGCAGCACAAAGTTATCGCAAATCTCTTCCCGAGCGCGGCCCAGCCAGCGATTGATCACATGCAACAGAGGATGCGGCCAGTAGACGGCACCGATGACTCTCTGCAGAAAGCCCACGACCAGATCCCTTCGAATCAGATGGGCAACCTCATGGGACAAAACAGAGAACAGTTCTTCTTCCGAAAGTACTTCGAGGTATGACCGAGGAACAAGAATGACGTGATGCCACAAACCTGCAACAAACGCCGTGCTGATTTGATCGGAGATCAGAACTCTCAAGTCAGCTTGGCGCGGGTGTTGTTGATTGACCCATGCGATGGCATTCAACAGCGAAGGGGAATCGGCCTGGCGTGCGGCACGACACAATTTCCTCACTCGCAACCATCCCGCGAGCATCCGCAGTATCATCAGCAGGCAGCCCGCGATCCAAATCAGAAGTCCGAACATCAGCGCCAAGCGGTTGAAGCCAAGGGGTTGAGAGGACGTCTGAGTGTCGACTGGCTCCCATGATGCACTGCCGTCGTCAGATGCCCACAGTGGCGATTCAGCAGACACCAATTGTTGATCGGACTCCAGCAAATCCGCAGAGTTCATGCTCTCTGGATCACTTGCGGCAATGTCCGTCGCGTCTGACTCCAGATTTGAGGAGAGATTGCGCACTTCTCTCACCATTCGCGGAGCCGTTTCTTCTGATGCGAGAGACGTGACTCCTGTTAGCGGAAGGCCCCAGAGTGTCCACCCAGTCGAAACGAAGCCGGCTGTGATCACCGGGCAGGCGAACATCACGATTAACGTGACCAGCAGCACCGCATGGCGGGTGGCAGGGTCTCGCCGAAAAAACCGCGACAGCACCAGTCCACCTGTGGCGACGACTGTGATTTGCAAGAGAAGCAATGCGATCCACGGCGTCATCCACGTTGTGACCTCAACTGTGAAGAATTCGCTCATGATGACCTCCGGGATGCTTGACCGATGAGTTCACGAATTCGGATGGCCTCGCTTTCAGATAATGACTGTTCATCGAGAATCGCCATCAGCAGTCCTTCGGTCGACCCTTGAAAGACGGTCTCGACCAACCGCTGTGCCATCCGCTTGCGGGTCTTGTGGCTTGGCTGGGTGGCGCTGTAGTAGAAAGTATTGCCCTCGGTTCGGTGCTTCAGCCAACCCTTCTCCTCCAGTCGGACGATCATCGTCTGCACCGTGTTGCGGGCGATACGTCGACCCTCAGAAAGTTCCGACCAGACCTCTCCGACCGTCGTTTCGCCGTGGTCCCACACCACATTCATGATGGCCAGCTGCTTCTCTGAAAGCGGCGGAAGCTGTTTTCTCTTGGTCATCTCGCACTCTCTCAAATCACGCCGACAGAACACCTACATGTGTCGGTACATGGTACCGACATCTGTAGGTGGGTGCAAGTGGTCGCTGAAAGAATTGCCAGAAGGATGATTTCGTAGAGAGACCTGCACACAACACCGGCAATCGCCAGAAGTTGGTTGCATCAGCTATTCGCTGTCTTCGCATGGCCGGCTCTTGGTCGTGCTGCAGGGGCTGCTCGTCTTCTGTCTTGGTCGCATCTTCGCGTTGTGGTATCACGGGTGACGTCATTAAGCTGATCCGGCCTATTGCATGTAAACACGGCCGCGTTAGCTTGGCTACTGATTGTCGGAATGATGCTTGCACGTTTTCAAGTCGAATCGAAACGGAAGTGGGGTGCCTCGAATGAATCCGCGCAGGAGGTGTTGTTCGCCCGCGGCGGTGACCGCTTCGCGGGCGAGTTGTTTCAGTTGCTCGCTGTCGTCCACCAGACGGCCCGCAGCGGTGACACACTTGCCGTGCCCCCAGACGCCCTCGGCAGGATTCAGTTCCGGTGCGTCGGGCGGCAGGAACTCCAGATACACATCGCACACCGACGCACACCATCGGCGCAGATCTTTGCCTTTGTGCTGCTGCAGATTGTCCAGCAGGATGACCAGCGGCGTGCGAAACGTCCGCCGCAGACGCCGGACAGGGGCGATCAGGTCGTCCTGATTCACGCTGCGTCCTTCCAAGAATTCCGCAGACAGTCCGCAGAGACAGCGGTGGCACACATCCCCGGCAACCACAAGTCTCTCCGAAGATCGCCATCTTATTCGCAAAAAGGGATATCCGGTTTACTCATGTGCGTTTTCAGGGCCATTTGCGACGTTTTCCCACGAGACGGGATCGACTTGCACGGCTTGCTGAATGAGTCGGTGGAACAGTTTCCCGCGGCTCTTGGATGTGCGACGGTTGAAGC
>JAJDEJ010000197.1 GCA_029259815.1 Planctomycetaceae bacterium
GTCAGGCTTTGCTGCCGGCCATGTGCAGATCGCAAAGCGGGATGCATATGCCCGGAGCGATCGTGAATCACTCCTCGACATGCTTGCCCTGCTGAAGAAGTGAAGTAGGGTGCGTGGCCGTGGATTGTGGTGGTGCGTTCCAAGGAGGTTCGGCGTCGAATGTTGAGCGACGTGGATCGCGCGATCCGAACGCACCGTTCATCCATGACCACGCACCCTGGCTTCCAGAATCAGAGACGCCTGCTGCAATCGTATCGGATCACTTCTCGATCGTTCCAATGTTGCCGCCAGCGTCGATGAATTCGATGTTGGCGCCATGCTCGAACTGGTAATCGAATCCGTGGCCGCCGCTGAGGTCATTACGGCTGATGTTGTCCTTTAGTGTGACGAACGCTGGGCCATTCACTGCTCCCCAATTCTCGACCCAAAGCTCATGGAATGTATCGTTATTTCCAACTAGCAGATTCTCACGCAGAAAGACGCTCTCATGAGGTCGTAATATGAGGTGGATGCCTTGCCGTCGATTATCGCGGACTTCGTTCTCTAAGACCTCACCTCTGACCCAGCCGCCCAAGCGAAGACCGTCTCCACCGAAAGGTGTAACGTGACGCCCATTCTCGAATGCTCGGTTGCGAAGGACGTCCCCCTCGACTTGATAGGCTTCGATGCCGTTCGCCCCATTGTCGATAGCCTCGTTGTTCACAACATCTCCCTTAACAAACGACCAGATCCTGAGGCCCGAAATTCCGTTTCCGTGAGTCTTGTTGCCAGTCACATCTCCACGTACGCCATTCATCGCATTGACACCATACATTTCGTTTTGGTCGGCATCATTGAGGAGAACACTGCCAAGAATCGCTCCCTCAATTGAGATGCCGTCGCCATCATTTTTATTGAAATTGTTGCCGATGATGCTGCCTTCGACCTGTCCCTGAATTCGCAGGCCGGTCGAATCGTTCTGTTCCCCGAGATTGTCACCAATGCCACCATAGACATCCCCCCCCACGAAAATGCCATGTCCGCGATTTCTGTTGGAAGTTCCCTCGCGAATGTCTCCGCCGACATCGTTGATGATGAGAATGCCGTCGCCGTCATTTTTTTCAGTAATGTTGTGGAGGACGTTCCCAATGACATTGTCATCGACGTAGATGCCGTTCCCTCGATTCTCGGAGACAATGTTCTCTGCGACGTCGCCCCTCACGTTTGTCATGATCGTAATTCCATCCTGATTGTTTCGTCTGGATGTATTGCCGCGAATGTCGCCCTCGACATCTCCCCGGATCTCAATCCCACTCAGACCATTTCGTTCTGAAAAGTTGTCTATGACGTCCCCCCCAACTTCTCCGTAAACGATGATCCCGTCACTCTGATTCCTGCTTGTTATGTTGCCAAAAAGAATTCCTGCCACGTGGCCCTGGATCTCAATGCCGTCCCCGACGTTTCTGACGCTTTCGTTATTGCTGAAGTCTCCTGTGATACCGTTTGCCAAAAGAATCCCGCTGCCCTCATTTCCTCGGACGTAGTTGTCAACGACGGAACCCTGGACGACACCCTGAACTTCAATGCCGGAGGCACCGTTTTCCCATATTGTGTTCTCGGCAATCGTACCGATGAGGTCACCAGTCACGCTGATGCCCCGAGTACTGTTTTTGTTCGCTGAGTTTTCGGAAACGCGCCCAGTGACGTTTCCGTCGACAAGGAACCCACCACCAACATTCCGAGAGAGATCGTTTTCAACGATGTCGCCGATGATATCGCCCGTGACACGGATTCCATCGCCTTCATTTCTGTTGGAGTCATTGCGCGTGATATTCCCTTGGACATTGCCGTTCACCAGGATTCCTTCACCATGATTCTCACGTAGGGAATTGTCTGCAATGTCGCCGGTGACATTCCCCCAGGCCAGAAGGGCAGAGGATCCGTTTTCGACGAACTCGTTCTCCACAATGTTCCCGGAGAAGTTTCCCACGATGAGACCTTGAGCGTGGTTGTCTGCGAAATAGTTGCCAGTCACATTCCCGTCCATGTCTCCGCCGATCAGGAAACCGGCCTGACCATTGCCTGTAGAGATATTCCCGACAAGATCCATGGCCAGTTGTCCTCCGGAAGCGGGCGGATGGAACATGAACAGCCCTGACGAGTCGTTGCTTTCCAGCCAGTTCCCGACGATGACGCTCTCCCCCTGCGAATGGCGAAGGGAAATCCCGTTTCCACTTGTTCCACCATCTGAGTAAACGTAGGAACCGTTTCTACCATCAGGGTAAGTATTGGAGTGGGCACCGCTGATGTGGCTACCGAGGATGGCAAAGTCGCTGGCGCCTTCTCCTGCGATGCCGTTTCTCCCACCCTCAATATCGAGACCAACGACGATGCCTCGTTCTTTGGGGAGTACGATCACGTCTTCTGACGAATTTGTTCCCACGAGGCGAGCATCAGTGCCGGGAACCACGTAAACAGCAGGAAGGCCCGTTTCGGCTCCTTTGACATCGAGAGTGATGCCGCTGCCGATCAACATTTGATAGTTGTTCATGACCAGTGGCTGCGTGAGTTCGATGTCACCTGCAGACCCGTCAATGGCGACCAGGCTGTATTCCCCCAGCCGGGCGACGACTTCTGCCGGATTGGGGGTGTTGGCGTCAATTTCGACCGCTGCATCAAGTCTGTCGCCGTCAGATGACACGGCCAGGTCGCGGGCATTTTGGGTCTCGGTGAGGATACCGGGTGAGCGGACGATGCGGTCAAGCATCCGACGTTCGATACGTGTCGGTCGACGGCGTTCTCCAAAGCTGAGCGGCACGCGCACTCCCAGACTTGCCATCCCCTGCGAACCGCGAACTTCGTCCCATTGGTACAGACCTTCGACCATGAGCCTCGCTCCGTGACCGAGCCAGGGGAGACCGTAGAGTCTGAGTTCGGTCCGGAGGCGGGGACCGATCAACTTGTCGAATCCTGCAACGTCACGTTGGGCATAGTAGCCGCCTGCGAAACCGCGGAGTTCGATCGCTCCGTCCATCCAATCAGTGAGGAGGGCTCCCAATTCAAAGTCGGTCGTGGCATACGCCGCCTCGATCGGCGCGACAACGAGCAGATGTCCCCCTGAGACCACTGCATGGCTCGGCCCAATTTGATAGGCTGTCCGGGTGCTGATGTAGGCATTCGCCCGGACTTCCCATTCGAGCGTCAGGTACTCCAGACCGAAGACGCCTTGTTGGTAGTCGTAGCCGTGTTCGCTGTTCTGGTGATCGAAGAAGACATAACCACCAAAAACCTCATCGGTCTTGGTCAGGTGCCGAAACGCGAGTCCTGCACTGAAGTCCAGTCGATCTGAACTGTTCCAACGTGATCGCAGATCGGTGAAGAACAGGTTGTTGTCATTGGACCACAAGGGGACGACGACGTCGGCGTTCGCTCCCCCGCCGTTGGAGTCAACGTGCCCGGCTCCCACGGTATAAGCGTGATAGGGCGACCGACTCTGTTGCACATCGCCTGCATTCAGCAGGCCGACGGAGAATGCCAGGAACAGCCACACGACGGAGCAGAATTCTTTCAAATGTCTCATCGAGGCGGCCACGTCTGGGAGAGCACATCAAGTGCGATCGTTGACTGACGATGATCTGGAGCCTATCCACCAATCTCATCGCCGGTAAGACGAACCGACTGCCGTCCGAAAACTGCTTGGGATTGGGCCGAGAGTCCGGCGAAATCTGCCGCGATCTAACTACTCGTGTCATCAGCCATCGCACATCACCGATGCATCAAGGTGACCGTCTGCGACCCGAATGAGTTGGTGACACAAGACACCACGATCCGGGTGGGACTTGACGCTGTGTTCGAAGCACTCAAGAGTGTTCTCGAGATTCTCATGGACGAGGTTGGGCGATCCTGATGAGTCAGCTGGTCGAGCGGCGAGTGCTGGCCTCGTAACAGGCAGTGACTGAAGAGCAGTTCACAGCCGACCTCGAGGAGGGCCCTGCAGGGTTGCCCCTGATTTCTCCCCGGCATCAACTTGAGGAGATTCTCGGTCAAACAGACATGTTCTCACAACTCGGTGAACTGTCGTGTCCTAATTCTTACAGATCTCAGATGTGGCTCGCGCACCGAGTATTTGTCTTCGTGAGCCGCTTACAGTCGTCCTTCTCGCGATTTGTCGGGTAGAGTTCACTGATGATGCCCCGGTCTGCGGATGAGGATCGTTGTGTCGTTGCGTAGACGTCCTGAGAGGACGCCCGCCCAGTCGAAGCATGGACAAATGCTTCCCACAGACCGAGTCGTTATCCCCACACGATCGAGGCTCTTATGTTGACTTTGCGCAGACGAATCATTCCCCTCCTGATGGGGGTGTTCGTCACCCTGCTCATACAGACTCCGCTTCAGGCTGCTCTCATTACCATTGACTGGAACGCAGACGCCACGTCCGACGGGGCGGCATCCGGCACACTCGGTGCGAGAACCGTGACACTCACCTCAACAGACGGCACGCTGAACGGCGGCACCACCTTCGGCACAACTTGGTCCGCCAATAGTGCCACCGATGGCGTCTCCGGCATCGGTGATGCGGGCGTCGTCAACGAAGCGGCGGGGATCGACTGGCTCAACGCCGCGTCAGGTTCGGCAACGGTCACGTTCACTGGCGGCTCCGTGCTCGATCCAATTCTGCTCTTCAATTTCACCGACCCGGTCGTGCAGACCTTCGACTTTGATGACGGGCTCACGCTGTCGCTTCTCGATCAATCGCCGGCCGCATCCACGACGATCGCTGCCGGGAACATCATCACCACTGACGGAAGCGCCACCGACACGGCTAACGACGGATTCGCAGTCCAACTCACCGGGTCGTTCAACTCTTTCACCTTCCTGACAAACACGACCAGCGGAGTTGCCAACAGCGTCGGCTTCTCTGTCGCAACGAGCTCGACACCGGAACCATCATCGCTAGCTCTGATGCTCGTGCCAACAATCGGCCTGCTCTTCCGCCGCCGACGTGACCGCAACGCGAGCACGGTCTCCTGAAGTCCGATGTGCCAAACGGACGAGCGACGGAAATCACTTCGCAGCCAGGTAGCGACTGTCTTGAGAATCAAGTACGCCCTTCAGGGCCAGCGCACACTTAATCCTTGATTTCACGCGACTTACGCGGGTTGTTGCCTCGAAAACGTGCCAAGTGATGTTGCCGATAGGTTACCTGACAGCTCATTCCTGGCGTTCGACAGAAGGCGGCGGACGTAACCAATCGTTTTCCCCCGTATTTTTGGCATATTTCTAGACGAAACGGCAATCCTTACCATACTCCGCATCTTGCGCAGAGTGCGCGCTGGCCCTGGTACGCCCTTGACATTCTCTCTCGGTGCCGGAATACTGGACGTTGTCTGCATGTTCTACAACACCCTTGGGTCGGAATTGAAGAGATGCTGCCTAGGATTGATCCCCAACTTTCGGTCATGTCGCTCGTCGGTTCGGTGCTGCTACTCGGACCAGCATTCATTCCCGCCAGCGCTCAAGGCGAGTCACTCCTTTTTTCGGGCACGGACGAAGGTGGCACAGGTTCTGCCTTTGTCGACATTGACATCACGGGGAATACGCTGACATGGACGATGGACAACACATCGCCGACGACCTTGAACTCTCCCCTCAGCGGAGATAATGCACCCGGCATTGTTGGGTTTGGATTCGACCTCCTCGACCCATTACCATCGCTCCTCAGTTGGAGTCTGACTGCGTACACCGACTCGGGTCTGACGACCGCAGAGATCGTTGGAGGCAATCCTGATAGTGGCTTGGATACCTGGGAATTGGGCACCACCATCGCCGGCGTCACACTCGACTTTCTGCCGGAGGCCGATGTTGGAGGGGTCAAGGGTGCGATTTATAATCCCGCTGCGTCTTCTGCCGCATTTGCCGCGCCTCCGAATTATTTCAGCACAGCCACGTTGGTGATGAACTTCGATTCTTCTCCGGTGCTGGCCCCGCTCCCCGCAAGTACTTTTGTCCGCATGCAGAATGTCGGACTTGGGGGAGAAGGCAGCCTCAAGCTCTTCGGCACACCGACAGTCGACACGGATGTCCCGGCCGTTCCCGAACCTGCCTCAGCCGTGCTGTTTGGCATGGGGATGGTCTGTGGTTCCGGTCTTGCCATTCGACGGCGGAAAAAGAAGCCAGGTAGGTCCGGCTGAGCCGGACACAACTCTGATTGAACGTCACATGTGGACCGCCGTCCGGCACGGTCGGACCTACTGCACTTTGTGGGTGACATCATCAGCGTGAACGAAGACGCCGCACGCCATTCCGATGAGATAAGGTCAATGTGAGTGTCTGGTGATTCAGTGTCGAATGCTCCCCTTGAATCATGTTGATGGTAATTGGTGGGACGTTCAGGTCTCGAAGTGAAAGACTTTCTGAACTTGCCGTTCACGGAACCATTCGGGAATCTGCGGCACGACCCATTTGCGGGCGAAGCTCAGCAAGGGCGTCATGCCATGGGAGATGCGGGTGGCTCGTCGTGAGTTGTCGACGAAGAATTTCGTGCGTACGAAACGCTTCTGTTCGTACTCTCGGAGTGCGTGTGGAATTGATGTGGCTCGGGAAAGTGCTTCCGCGAGAACGATCGCGTCTTCCACAGCCTGGCCGCCGCCCTGTCCCATATTAGGCGTCATTGCATGAGCGGCGTCGCCAAGGAGCGTGACTTGCCCCTGTCCCCACGGCGATCGTGGAGGTCGGTCCCAGATGTCAGTGCGGATGATGGATTCCTTGGGAGTGGCTTCGATGACCTGCTGGATGGGGTTGTGCCAGTGTCCGAATAACCGAAAGAGTCCCGGACGAGGATCGTCAGCATCTGACTGTCCGGGCTCAGTCAGCTCGGTTGCAAACCAATAGGCCCGCTTTTCATCCATCGGGAACATTCCGAAGTTCGAGTGATCTCCCCAGGTTTCGTGGGCCTCGTCTGAAGGCACGAAGCCATCGTTGTCAATGACGCCCCGCCAACTTGTGCAGCCAGAATATCGCAGCGGCTCATCACCCCAGAGTTGCTGTCGCACCCGAGATCGCAAGCCATCCGCACCGACCAGGATGTCTGCTTCGACTTGTCGTCCATCGGTTGATGTGACAACCACTTTCTTATTGCTTTGCGAGAATTCCTGCACACTGAAACCGAGCGTCACTGCTTTCGGTGCGAGGGCCGCCAGCAGAACTTCATGCAACTTTGCCCGATGAATGCCGATAAAGGGGGCGCCATACTGGGTCGCAGGCTTCGCCATGTCGGTGGCGAAGATTTGCGATCCATCCCAAGTGCGCAGGACAAGACGATTGAGACCAATCCCGGCAACCGCGATCTTCTCCGCGAGTCCAATGTGCCTCAACGCCTGCATCGCGTTGATCTGCATTGTGATCCCTGCCCCGACCGGCGAGTAGGCGGGTGCCTGCTCCAGCACGGTGGCGTCGATCCCCTTGCGAGCCAACGCGGCTGCCAGTGTGAGACCGCCAATTCCTCCGCCAGCGATGGCAATGCGCAAGTCCTTCACAATCTCTCCCCCTGTGACGTAGTGGTCAGACGGATCGAAGTTCCAGCAGTCGGAGTCTAACACGAATGAGAGAGGGTTGGGACGGCGAACGGCAGCACTTCGGTTGTCACACTGAAGTTCTCCTGCTCAACTGATGACTGACCACGGACAACTGAGAATTCTCATGCTCACCCACGCTCCCAAACGTCGATACCTCGCCCGCTTTGATGCCAAGCGGGTGCCGCACATGTTTGCGGATGTGCTCGTCATTGGCGCGGGAATCGCCGGAGTGCGAGCGGCGCTGGAGATCGATCCGCGGCTGCGGGTGATCGTGGTCAGCAAGGATCGGATCGAACTGTCCAATAGTGCGTGGGCTCAAGGCGGCATCGCGGGGGTGCTTGATCCAGAGGATGCGATCTCCAACCATGCTGATGACACGATGGTTGCCGGAGCGGGAATGTGTGACAAAGCAGTCGTGGATGCGGTCGTCGAGGCGGCTCCTGATCTCATCCGCGAGTTGATGGAGTATGGCGCACAGTTCGACAAGGTTGATGGTCGCATTGCTCTCACCCGTGAAGGGGGGCACTCTCATCGCCGCATCGCACATGCCCTCGGAGATGCGACGGGCAAGGAGGTGATGCGGGCGTTGATCGACAGCGTGCGGGGCGAAGCCATGGGCCGGGAGCCCTCGACGCTCGACATCTGGGAGGAAACGTTCACGATCGACCTGCTCACACACGATGACACGTGTCGCGGCGCCATCGTGTGGAACCCTGATCATGGAAAGACGTTCATCTGGGCCAAACAAGCGATCCTCTGCACAGGCGGAGCGGGGCGGCTGTATCGCGAAACGACGAATCCGGACATTGCGACCGCTGACGGTCACGCCATCGCATTTCGTGCAGGAGCCGAACTCCGCGACATGGAGATGATGCAGTTCCATCCCACGGTGCTGTATATCGCCGGCAGTTCGCGGCATCTCATTTCCGAGGCAGTCCGTGGCGAGGGAGCCTATCTCGTCGACGCGACCGGTGACCGCTTCATGGAGGACTATGACGAACGACTCGAACTCGCCCCGCGAGACATCGTCAGCCGTGCGATCACCAAGCAGATGAACAAGACCCGGCAGCCGTGCGTGTACCTCGACCTGCGTCATCTGCCGCCCACTCTGGTCAACGAACGTTTCCCGCACATCAAGCAGGTGTGTCGCGAGTTCGGTTTGGACTTGCCGCAGGATTTGATTCCCGTGCGACCCGGTGCCCACTACATGATCGGCGGCGTGACGATCGACTCCGATGGTCGCACAACTCTGCCGGGGTTATGGGCAGCGGGCGAGGTGACGTCCAGCGGACTGCACGGAGCGAACCGACTTGCCTCAAACAGTCTGTTGGAAGGACTGTTTCACGGACGA
>JAJDEJ010000198.1 GCA_029259815.1 Planctomycetaceae bacterium
AGTTATTCTTCCCACATCCCCCACCGTCGAACAATGTGTGTCAAAACATCAGGCGCCCCCGAATCGTCCCTTGCGGCTCACCCCGCACCCGATCGACGGCAAAGCCGTCGGCTTGGGACAGGAGTCTCACCTCAGTGACGTAGGCTGGGATCGCCGATCGGCGTATCCCAGCGTGAGTGACGACCCGGAATGCTGGGTTACGCTTCGCTAACCCAGCCTGCGTCGCTAACTTTCAAGCAACGGTCAACGGCGTTCCATGGAACCCGGCAGCTACTTTCCTGGTTTCGCTTGAAGTTGCTTTAGCATCGCTTCTGCCATTTGCTTCGCCAGTGCGTTAGGGGCTTCTTTCACGGCGACTGTGGCTGCTGCGATTGCCTTTTGGTCTTCGCCAGCCAACACGAGTAGCTGAACCAGCATGGCTTGCTTCTGCGCCTGCACCATCTGCTTCATCGACGCGGGCGTCTCGCGAAGAGACTCAGGTAACGCCATGGACTCGACCTTCGTTACTGCCAGCACTGCGAGTGGCTTTACATCGATATTGGTGTTCGGTGCCAACTGCATGAGTATCGACGCTGCAGAAGATATGTGATGGAATTCGCTTCCGCTTAGCAGCTCGCGAATTTCCGTTTCGGCATCTGCATCGCGACCCGACTCCATCAAAGCTCGTATTCGCAAGGTGTTCAGTATCTGAATCTTTTCCTCGTCGTAGTTGGCAAAACGCTCAATCGTTTTCTCGATCTCGCTCAAGACCAACTCGGGTTCCTTTCGATGCTTTTGTCGCAACATGGACAGCCGGCGGACCTCTGCCATCAATCGTTGGTCTTGATCAAAGGAACGCATGAATTTTTCGCGATTCCACGTTCCGTCTATCACCTGCTTGAGAGGCTGGTCCATTGTCCCGGGGTGTCCCGCCCATTCGACCAATCCAGTTTTCCCAACCAAGAAAGCCATCGGCACACCAATGCTGCTGGACGCTGCCATGTAATTGCTGTAAACGCTGCGACCAGGATCGGCTGCTAGTGAGTACACACTCGTGAGCTGTCCGTACGTTTTGTCAGTGCCGGGGACAGTACGTTCCAAGAACGCCTCAATCTCCTCAGGTTTCTCTGTGCTGACACTCACTAAGCGAAGTTTGTCGTATCCGTAACGCGTCTGGGTTTCCGCCAGATGCGGCATCATCGCAATACAAGGTGGGCACCAAGTTCCCCAGAATTCAATGATGTAAACTTTGCCGTTTTCAAATTCCGTGACAGGCTTCAACTCTTCATTGTCATCGTGAATCCAATGTTCAATCTCTAGCGCAGGTGCCTTGTCGCCAATGGTCAACTTTTGCGGCTCTTCCGCCGAAAGCAGCGTGAACGTTGGGAATACCAAAACAAAAACAAAAACAAAACGCATGGCAATCCCCTTTGAATGAACGGCAAATTGTACTGCCTCCATAATACAATGGTACTCCCGCGTGTCAAGCAAAGAGGCTGGACCCTTCGCTGTCTTTTGTTTTCATGGTGAATGCCGACCAACGACACCGTGAGGGATCCTCGTTGCCTGCATTCCCACCTTATTGGTGATCCGGTTTGCTCATTGTTGCAGTGGACCGACTGGATACAATCCTGGCTAACCATTGCATGCACCAGAAGGCGATTGTTGGCCGCATTTCAATTGAATGTCGCATGTCCGCATCCGGTGATGCGGGTCATTACCATCCTTGCTGACACATAATCTCATTCGTTTTCTGCTATTCGCATCAAACGATTGGTTTCTGGGAACGACTGCCCCTGTCTCGGCGGTCAGTGAAGTAGGGTAGGCTGTGCCAAGCTACTCAATAGATTCGCGGCCTTACACCGCCCTGCACTCTGAGGGGCACGCCGAGAATTCTCAGAAAGCCTTCGGCGTCGGTTTGGTTGTAGTCGCCGCCGGATTCCATGCTGGCGATGGCTTCGTCGTACAGGCTGTTGGGGGACGTGCGGCTGATGACTCGGGCGTTGCCTTTGTAGAGGCCGAGGGTGACTTCGCCGGTGACCGGTTGTTGGCAGTCGTTGATGAAGGCCATGAGGGCGTCCATTTTGGCGCAGTACCAGAAGCCGTAGTAGACCATCTCGGCGACTTCGGGTGAGAGGCGGTCGCGGAGGTGGGTGAGGTCGCGGTCGAGGGTGAGTTGTTCGAGGGCGAGGTGGGCGGCGTAGAGGCACGTCATGCCGGGGGCTTCGTAGACGCCGCGGCTCTTCATGCCGACGAAGCGGTTCTCGACGATGTCGATGCGGCCAATGCCGTTGCGACCGCCGATTTCGTTGAGGGTGGTGACGATGTCGCAGGCGGAGGTGGCCAATGCGGAATGCGGAATGCGGAACGCGGAACTGTCTCCCCCCTTCCCCATTCCCCCTTCCCCATTCGCCACGGCAACAGGGACACCGCTTTGGAACCAGATCGTAACCAACTCCTCCTCATCCGGTGCCTCCTGTGGCGAGACGGTCATGCCGAAGTCGATGATGGGGATGCCGTCGATGGCGGGGTCTTCGAGCTGGCCGGCTTCGTAGGAGATGTGCAGGACGTTTTCGTCGGACGAGTAGGGTTTGGACGCGGTCGCTTTGACGGGGATCTGCTTGGCGTCGCAGTAGTCCAGCATCTCGCTGCGGCCGGGGAACTTGCTGCGGAAGGACTCCATGCGCCAGGGGGCGATCATCTTGACATTGGGGTCGAGGGCTTCGGCAGCGAGTTGGAAGCGGCATTGGTCGTTGCCTTTGCCGGTCGCTCCATGTGCGATCGCGGTCGCTCCGACTTCCTTCGCGCGTTGGAGACAGGCCTTCGAGATGAGGGGACGGGCGATGGACGTGCCGAGAAGGTAGATCGTTTCGTACTTCGCCTGCCACTGGAGGACGGGGAACGCGAAGTCGCTGCACAGTTCCTCGCGGACATCAGCGATCTCGGCGGAGGCGGCTCCGATGTCCCGGGCCTTCTTCATGATTGCTTCCCGGTCTTCGCAAGGCTGCCCGAGGTCGACGTACAGGCAATGCACCTCGTACCCCTCATCCTGTAACCACCCGACGAGCACGGACGTATCGAGACCCCCGCTGTACATGAGTACGACCGATTCTGTCATCTTTTCGCTGCTTTCTTGCGTTTGTGTGAATGACGTTTTCGAGCGACGTTGCCTGTGTGGGAGGACACGTCGCCGTCGATGAGGTTCAGATTAGCGGGTCAGGGGATGCGATGCACCAGACACGATGTCATGAATTCCTCTCCCCTTGAGGGAGAAGGACCGCCTTCAAGCGGAGCGCCGAAGGCAGGGTGAGGGGCGCCGCTGGGGTTGGTACGCAACACTTCATCCGCGCTCCCCCTCACCCTGATTCTTCGCTTGCGCTTCAGAATCTGTCCCTCTCCCTCAAGGGGAGAGCGGTGTGAACTGGTCCATCCATTTGGAAGATGCACACATCGACGCGCGCTCGGCGTTGCCTCGTGGCTAAATGGGGCATAATCTGATTTCATGCCAATCACACGAACATTTCTCGACTGGAGCAAGCCCGCGTTGCCCGCTGCCGCGGAGTGGCTCGTCGATCGTGCTCAGAACGACGGAGTGACGGATCTCAGCGACATCGTGGTCGTGCTGCCGGGGCGGCGGGCATGTCGGCGGTTGTTGGAGATTCTGGTCGAGCGGACGAACGATCGCCTCATTCCTCCCGACATGGTGACCGAAGGAACGTTCCCCGAACTGCTCTACGAGCCGCAGCGACCCTTTGCCGGGATGCTGGTGCAGCATCTGGCGTGGGCTGAGGCCATGCGACAGTTGCCTCGACCGCAGGCGGAGTACGTCCTGCGTGACATCCCAGATGACAGTGATGTCGACGGCTGGATGTCGCTCGGCGAACTCTTGTGGGGCTTGCATCGTGAGTTGGCCGCTGAGGTGCTCAACTTTGCTGATGTCCTCCAGCACGGCGAGACAATCGCGGGCTTTCAAGAGCGACGCCGTTGGGAGGCCCTGCAGGTCGCACAGGAAAAATATCTTGACCTGTTGGATGCGTACGAGCTGTGGGATCGGCAAACGGCGAGACTTGTCGCCGTCAGAGAGCGTGAGTGCCACATTGATCGTGACATCGTGTTGTTGGGAACCGCTGACCTGAACGGCATCACGCGAGCGATGGTCGATCAAGTGACGGATCGAGTCACAGCGTTGATCCATGCACCGCAAGAATACAATCAACGGTTTGACGAGTATGGCTGTCTTCGTCCCGACCCGTGGAGATCAGTGCAAATCGATCTGTCGCCTGAGCAGGTGCATGTCGTCAATGGACCGCAACATCAGGCGGATGAAGTCGTGCGAGTGCTGGCAAGCTTTGACGGGCAGTATCGGGCGGACGAGATCACGATCGGCCCGGCGGATGAGGGCCTGGTGCCTCAGATTCAGCAGCGGGTGACGCAGTTTGCGGTTCCCTCACGTTGGGTGGTGGGCAGGACGCTGCCGCAGACGAACGTGTTGCGATTGCTCGCAGCGGTCGCTGCGTACCTGGAGACCGAGCGATCCGAAGAATTCGCCGATCTGGTGCGGCATCCCGACGTGGGACGCTGGCTGACAGAGCAAGGAGTTGCCCCTGAATGGCTGCAAGAGTTGGACGACTATCTCGGTCTGCATCTGCAACTGCGGCTGGGCTTCTGGCTGGGGGACGCCGCCCAATGCTCGCAGGTCCGGCATGCGTACGATCTGGTGACAGAGTTGCTCTTCGAACTGCGAAACGGGTCGCGACCGCTGGCGGAATGGACGGAGGTTGTGCTCAATCTGTTGGTGTCGGTCGCTGGTGATCGTGGGTACGACAACGAGGTCGCGCCAGACCGTATGGAACTGGAGGCGATCGCCAAAGTGCGAGACGTGCTCGGGGGGCATGAGGAGATCCCGACCGATTTGCAGCCCGTTCTTTCTGGGACACAAGCGCTGCTCATGACAATCGACCAGTTGGAGGGAGAAGCCGTCCCGCCGCCACCGGACCCGTCGGCGGTCGAGCTGTTGGGCTGGCTCGAACTGCGATTCGACGATGCCCCGGCGCTCGTAGTGACGTCATTCAATGAGGAGTATGTCCCGGCATCGGTGAGTGCGGATTTGTTCTTGCCCAACCGTCTGCGGAAGGCGTTGGGAATTGTGGACAACGATCGACGTTACGCCCGGGATGCGTATGCATTGAGTGCGATTCTGGCGTCGCGAGAACAGGTCACTCTGATCGCGGGACGTCGAGACCAACGGGGCGATCCGTTGCTACCAAGTCGACTGCTCTTCGCCTGCGATCCGGGTGAGACAGCCGGGCGGGTGCGGATGTTCTTCAACGATCGGTCCGATTCGGCGCCCTTGCCACGGTTTGGAGCATCATCGCCCGTGATCACAAGCACAAGTCTGACTGTTCCCAAACCAGTCCCGCTGGCGTCCCCTCTTGCCAGCGTGCGGGTGACAGCATTTCGATCATACATTGCCTGTCCTTATCGGTTCTATCTCCAGCAGGTCCTCAAGTTAGAAGTCGTGTATGGCCGAGCGGAGGAGATGGACGGTCGTGCCTTCGGCAACCTGCTCCATGAAGTGCTGGGCGACTTTGGAAGCAGCGAACTCAAGGACTCGACTAACGAGGCGGAGATCGAGGAGTATGTCCAGGACAAGTTGGATGTGCTCGCGGCGAAGACTTACGGCAAACTGCGTCTGCCGGCGGTGAGCGTGCAGATTGAGCAGATTCGCCGTCGGCTGGTCGCCTTTGCCGGATGGCAGGCTCGACGAGCCTCTGAGGGGTGGGCGATCCGCTTTATTGAGGCACCACACGACAGTCGGGCCGTGCCCTTCTCACTTGGCGGAGGACGTGAGATCGGTCTGCGCGGACGGATTGATCGTATCGATCAACATCGGGACCGAGGCGAATGGGTGTTGCTCGATTACAAGTCGAGCGATGCGGGCAATCCGCCGGACAAGATGCATCGAAAACAGGGCGAGTGGGTCGATTTGCAGTTGCCCCTCTATCGCCATCTCGCAAAACAGTTGGGAGTCGATGGTGAGGTGTCGATGGGGTATGTCGTGCTGCCGCGACACTCAGAAGACGTCGCTGAGCACATGGCCGACTGGACGGCAGAGGATCTGGTATCGGCCGATGCGAAGGCGAGAGAAGTGGGCCGGCTCATACAAGATGGCGTCTTCTGGCCCCCCGTTTATCCCCCACCCGACTATGCAGAAGACTTCGCGGCTATCTGTCAGGACGACGTCTACGAACGGACGGTGCCCGAATGAGCATGACCGCACGGCACCTCATGATTCGGGCATCTGCGGGAACCGGGAAGACGTTCCAACTGACGAATCGCTATCTGCGTCAGCTGGTCGATCGCACCCCACCCGATGAAATCCTGGCAACAACCTTCACTCGCAAGGCTGCGGGGGAGATCCTCGAACGTGTGATGCAACGACTCGCAGCAGCCGCGTCGGATGCAGAGGCCGCTGCGAAGCTCGCTGAGGAACTCGGTAAGCCGGGACTGAAGCCGCTCAACTTTCAAGGAGTGCTCAACGACCTGGCTCGCGACCTGCATCGCCTGCAGGTCTGCACGCTCGACAGCTTCTTTGGACGGCTGGCGACGAGCTACACGCTCGAACTCGGACTTCCCCCCGGATGGTCGATCATCGACGAGCTTCTGGATGAACAACTGCGTCAACAGGCGATCGAAACGATCATCCGTGAGGAGACGACAAGCGATATTCGGCGTCTGACGAATCTACTGGACAAGGGAGACGCGGGACGTTCGGTGACCCGCCTGATTCGTGAGACGGTCCGGAACTTCTACGAAGTGTTTCAACAGACGGACGCGGACGCGTGGCGACAGTTTCCAGAGTCGCATCGGCTGACAAACGAGCAACTCGCCGAAGCGATTGACGTCGTGGCCAATGTCGTGTTGCCGGTCCACAAGACGATCACCAAGGACCGCGAGAAGGATGTCGAGTGTGCTGCGAACGAGGACTGGGAGGAATTCATCAGAAAGGGCATTCCCAATTGTGTCCTGCAGGGCAAGAACACCTATCGCGGCAAGGAGTTCTCGCCGTCAGTCGCGGCTGCATACAGTCGGCTCGTCGAGCATGCGCGAGCCGTGCTGGTGGGCGAGTTGGCACAACAGACCGAAGCGACGTACGAGTTGCTGGAGCGATTCGATGTTCTGTACCGTCAGCTCAAGCACGAACAGCGGGGAGTACGGTTCGAGGACATCCCCCACCGGCTGCGAGACGCCTTTGAGCGACAGGGCATGTCGCATGTCGCCTATCGGCTGGACCGCGATGTGTCTCACTTGTTGCTCGACGAATTTCAGGACACGGCTCCCGTTCAATGGGACGTGTTGCGGCCGTTCGCTCAGCAGATCGAGGCGTCCGAAGACGGCACGTCTTTTTTCTGTGTGGGGGACGTCAAGCAGGCGATCTACGGCTGGCGGGGAGGCGTCGCCGAATTGTTTGACGATCTTGAACAGGAGTTGCACCGCATCGAAGTCGAACCGCTGAACGAAAGTTTCCGTTCGTCGCAACCAGTGATCGACATGGTCAATCGCATCTTTACCGGGATTACGCGGCACCAGGGACTCAAGCAGCACGAGGACGCTGTTCGCCATTGGTGCGATGGGTTCGACCAACACACCACTGCCAAGACTCATCTGCCAGGGTACGCGTGTGTCGTCAGCGGCGCGAATCCGGAATCGGAAGAAGAGTCACCGAAGCAGGCGATCCTGCGATCTGTGGCCGAGCGGGTTGCCAGACTGTCAGGCGAAACGCCTTGGGCATCCGTGGGGGTTCTGCTACGGACGCATGGTGAAATCGCCGAGGTGATGAACCATCTGCGTCAGCTCGGCGTGCCCGCCTGTGAAGTCGGCGGCAATCGAGTGACGGACGCCGCCTCCGTGCTCGTGGTGATGTCTCTGCTCCGCATGTCCGACCATCCGGGTGACACGGTCGCTCGTTTTCACGTCGCCCATTCGCCGTTGGCGGATCTGTGGTCGTTTCACAATCACGCCGATGATGCGATCGCCCTGAACGTGGCCGCCGACGTGCGACGGTCACTGGTCGAGGTGGGATATGGCCCGACTCTGGACCACTGGGCGAGTGCACTCTTGCCGCACAGCTCGGAGCGGGAGCGGTTGCGGCTGGGACAACTGGTCGAGTTGGGATTCCGGTACGACGCGCTGCCGACGCTGCGTCCACAGGACTTCACCCGCTCTGTCGAGTCCGAGAAGTTCGTCGATCCCACCCCGGAGCCGGTCCAGGTGATGACGTTTCATGCGTCGAAGGGACTGCAGTTCGACGTCGTGGTGGTGCCATTGGTCGAAATCAACCTGACCGGCATCCCGTCGAGTTTCTTCGTGGGACGCTCGGCACCGACCGCACCGATCGAACGTGTCTGCCTGCAACGGAACAAGCATCTCCATGCGCTCTTGCCGCCAGAGATGCAAATCGATTTGCAGCGATCGACTGACAACGATGTGCGTGAGACTCTGTGTCGCCTCTACGTTGCCGTCACCCGAGCGGTGCACGCCTTGCACATGGTAGTGCCTCCCTCGGCGAGCAATGAGAAGTCGTTGGGGGCGAATCCCGCAGGACTGGTCAGAGCCGCACTGCATCTTGATGCTCCTGTCATGCCCGAGAGCCTGTTGGCTGAGGAAGGCGATCCGATTTGGCACGAGTCAATCACCAAAGCGATGGACCAGGATACCGGTGAGAGTACGACAAAATCACAAATGGAGTCTGCAACTGTCATTGTAAAACTCGCGCCGATGCCCGAAGGTCGCACACGAGGCATGGCACGAGTGGCGCCTTCGCGGCACGAAAGTCCTCACCTCGTGACCATGTCGGACTTGCTGCTTGGCGATAATGATCAGGCATTGAATCTAGGGTCGCTCATTCATCACTGGTTTGAGCAGGTCGAATGGCTGGAGGACGGCGCACCGTCGACAGACCGGCTGAGCACGCTCGCAAGAAGACAAGGGTTTTCCGAAGACGCCGTGAAAGAGGCGTTGCCATTATTCGACCAAATGATCGCGGCACCGGAAATCATAAGACTACTGTCGCGCGACCGGTACTCAACGCCAGGGGATCCACCATGGGGCGAGGCTCAAAGCACAGGCTCCCAAGATCAAGTGGGGGAACCCATCGTCCACCGCGAACAGTCACTGGCGGTCAGACATCAGGGCGAATTGATGACAGGGGCGATCGATCGGCTCGTCCTCCTGCGACAGGGCGAAGAGCTGGTTGCAGCCGAGGTGATTGACTTCAAGACCGATCGCATTGATCCCCACGACAAGCAAGCAGTACGATCGCGAATCGCCCATTATCGTGGGCAACTCGTTTCGTACGGAGCAGCGGTCGCTCACACGTATGGTCTTTCACCTGAGCGCATTTCACTGCAACTCGCCTTCGTTCGTGCAGGCCTTGTGTCGCACATCCCGTGGGCTTGACTCTCAGACTGGTGCGGATTCGAGAGCTTCGATTTCCGAGGCGACATTCTCGGCTCGCTTCACCATGACGACCTCGTTGCCGATGTCGTTGTATTCGATTTCATCCATGAAGGTCCGCATGAGGAGTAAGCCACGACCACAGGGACGTTCGAGATTGGCCGGGTCCGTGGGGTCGGGGAGTTCGCTGGGATCAAACCCCGGACCTTCGTCGCGAATCTTGTAGCGAACCTCTTGGCGGTTGAGCTTTGCATCCACGAAAATAGAGCGGTGCTGGTACGGTTCGAGTCCCAAACGTTCTCGCGCCAGTTGATAGTAGGCGGTGTGATCCGTCTCTCGCAAATCGGAGCTGACCTCCAGATTGCCGTGGTAAGCTGCGTTCAGCAAAGCTTCCTCGAGTGCCACGCCGACCCGCAATCGATCGACCTCCGCGAGTAGTCCCATGTCATTCAGCAACGTTTGCAAATATGAAACCAATGACGTGAGCATGGACGGCTCGTTGGTGAGCACAAAGGTGCAGTCGAGCGTGAGAATCTGCTGCATCAGCTGCTGCTGGGTGCGACGATCTCCCGCGACTGCGATCACTCTCTCCAGAGTGTCACACAGATCATGCCCTAATTGGTCCTTAGGAACATAACTGGCCGCCCCTTGCTCGAGCGCCTCGACCGCAATCACTTCACTTCCTTGCGCTGTCATCAAGACCACAGGAATCAAAGGATGCGTTCGCTTGACCTCCTGGACAAGTTCCAGCCCGTTCATTTCCGGCATCTGCAGATCGGTCAGGATCAGATCGGGAGTCTGTTCCTCCAACTGGGCGAGGGCCTGCTTGCCATCGACAGCATAGGTGATCAACCAGCCGAGATTCTTTTCGAGCAGACCGCCAGCGATGCGGCGATCCATCGCAGAATCATCGACCACGAGTACCGACGTCATTCGTCCTCCTCCAGTATTCGATTTTCATTTTGACTGATCAAGTTCACCCTGTCGACACGTCTTGCCATCACTCCAGATCCCTTGCAGCGTTCTCTCAATCTGACCCAAGCCAGTCAATACTCAATGCCAGAATACCGGCTTGAAGCACCGAGTCCAACCGGTCACAGGATTTCCCTGCCCCAAAGACGAGATTCGCAGGAGTCACCCTCACTTCTATTCGACGAAGACTCAATTTGGAGTTCTCAGAGACCAAGTCCGGACAGCTGCCTGAACCTTTCTTGGATCAGTGGTGTCTCCAGAATGCCCCAACCGAGTCCTCATGGGAGTGATGGGACTTGTTGAACAGCAACAAGCTGCCCGCTCCCAAGTCATATCACCTCACAAACACAGCACCTCACTGACCCAGAACATCGGGTTGACACCCTGAAAGGGCCGAGATACGCTCCACGAACCCTTCAGATTGATCAATTTCTGCAACGGGGGATTAGCTCAGTTGGGAGAGCGTCTGGCTGGCAGCCAGAAGGTCAGGGGTTCGAGTCCCCTATCCTCCATTCGACCATTTTGCGACGGGTCGCAACCCCTCGCATCAGTTGGCATAACCCCGGTTCCTACCGGGGTTTCCTTTTGGCAACGCGGGTCAGTGCGAATTTCTGCCGCTGCGTGCTGCGTCGGATTATGCGTCACACTTGCGTCGCTTTTTGCGTCGCGTGGATTGGCCGCCCGGTCGAAGTGTTCGTCCGTCACTTGCAGGTAATGCTTGCGTGCCACCTGTTCGCTGTTGCCGATCCAAGCACAGACGACGTGCGACGGGTGCAAGTCCTCTAATTCGGTCTGTCGTGTGCTCCGCAGATTCTGAAACAGCTTGGGCCACGGCGTCAGACCGGCCCGCTTAATGATCTTCTTGAACCGCGTTCGCAGGTTGGTGCGGTTTCGATGCCGAGTGATGACGTGGACGGTCCCCGGTTCGGCCCGCTCCGATGCCTCCAACAGCAGGGGCACGAGTTCAGGGAACAGCGGCACCATTCGTGATCCCTTGCCTTCGTGGTGTTCCGTCTTAGGACTCGTCACACGCATCCTGCTTCGCTCCCAGTCGATGTCATTCCAAGTCAGAGCAAATACCTCACTGGGGCACCGGAGGCCACCATAGCGAGCCAGAGCGACGATGAGACGCCACTCGTGGTCGGGGCAGGCTTCAATCACTTTGTCCGCATCTTCCGGATTGACGAAGTAAAAGCGATCAGGATTGCCCATCGCTGCCGACTTCAAGTCAGCGAACGGATTGGCATCGACTAACCCCTTCTTCTCGGCGAACGCGAAGAACTGCTTGGCGAAGCCACAACGCTTGCGGATCGTCGCTTCCGACAAGTCTTCTCCAATCAGATGCAATCGCCACTCTTCGGCATCGCCCGGCGTGATACTGCGGAGCATTCGACCGGCACCGAAGAACTCCGCCAGATTGCGTCTGGTGTGGCCCCACACGGTCAGCGTCGCCGGCTTCACGTCCTTCCGCATCCTCATATAGCTGTCGATGAACGGTCCAAGTGTACTGTTGCCCTTCGCTTCCACCAATCCAGTACGCGAGAGCTTCGCGTGCATCTCGTCTGGTAGACTGTTCAACCAATTGCAGGTGTCAAGATCGGGGGCAGATCCCGTCGACCGTGCGGCAATCAGATGTTCGACTCGCGTGCGGAACGTCGCAGCCACCTTCTTGCTGACCTTTCCCAACCGGATGGTCTTGCGTTTGCCGTTGAACGTGAACTGAATTCGCGGAGTCTTCGTCTTCGGGTCTCGTGTGATGCTTGCCATGATGTCAGTTCTTTCGACGTCTCGCCGGCTTGGAGAACTCAGCCGGCGTGCTGGTTGCGTGTAGGTCAAGGAATGCGGCGAGCGTGTCGAGAGCCGTCGTCGTCAGTCCACGCTCGCCGCTCACAAATCGGGACAGCGTGCTTTCGCTGATCCCTGTTTCTTGGGCAATGCGATAGCGGCTACTTTCACTCGCCGCAATTGCTGCCCGTATCTGATCGCTGAATGGAATCGTTTGCTGTTGGCGTTTCGTTGTCATGTTGGCAACACTGCCATACACTTGCCGTTTTGGCAAGTGACGAGTCGGAATTCGACTCTGCGTCCGCGATAAACTCTTGCAGGCCTGCAATCGAGTAGAGCACTCGACGATTCAACCGAACGCACGGAATCGGCCCACGTGGGACGGTCAGACCCCACAGCGTGCGTTCAGAGATGGAAAGCAGTTCTGCGGTCTCGCGGGCTTTGAGCAAGAGTCGGTGCGGCTGTGCAGTTGTAGGAGAAGTCATGGTGGATTCTTCGCTGAGAGTGTCGTGGGGGAGGTCGACCGCCGTACGGCGACACCTCTATCACGAAATGCGAATTCTCGCCGGCATCAACCGTCCCCTCGCTCACCGATGGTGGATCACGAACGGGGGCAGTGCCGGCTGCACACGAATCAGCGGCTCGCATGAGGCGAGCACAATTAGCGGATCAAGATTCAGCAGCTATTCGAGAAAGAGCCTTGGCAGATCGCACTCGCCACCTGAAGGTCATGTCTCGCACGGCGTACCCTTCACGACTTCAGTGCATCCGCAAGCAGCCATGCTGCGACGTTTTGCGAATGTGCTGTCGCACCCTCTTACCGTGATTCCGCCGCTTTTGTTCGCATAAACTGCAACAATTCGGCAACATTCTTTCCAAGTTCAGGCCGTGCCTGCACCTGAGTCTGATTGCACAGCCTGTAACCAATTACGCACTTACGTTGATACCTTTTCCACCCTTCATATAGAGTAGAAATAAAAATAAAGTAGTAATATATATAGGGGGTATAGAACGGTGGCGATAGTGTAAACTGTAATCAGAGAACATGAAAATCCGTAAGCTGCTCGCACTGAGTAGCTTACGGATTCGTGTTACAGAGTCGTCACGAAGTCCGGTGGGAGCTTCTGTGACAGGGAGTGTTTGACGGGGTAAATTCGATAATTATAGACATTACCGACTTGCACTGAGGGATCAATCACTTTCAGTTTCAATCCAAATTACGAGAGTTTTCTGCTTCTTTCTCATGGGCATCGGCGATGTGTCTGTAGAGTCAATCTTGTTCCGCTCTCCAGGATTCGGAGTTGATATTGCTCCGCATCGCGGATATCCCCTCCAGTAGTTGCCTCTGCCCCGGCTGAAAGCTCGCAGTCTTCAGCTTTCAGTGACTTGAAGCGGCAATGAGTCGTTAGACTTAGCGGATTCAAGGCACGCTGATGCCGTGGCACCAATTCAGGGGCAGGTGCCGTCTCCAGAAAAAGGCGAGCATCCTCTGTCGATGCCGCGTGGCGAGACTGGATGTGAGCGGCACCGATTCGCGACTCTGATTTAACCCCACCGGGGTCTCGCGTCTGATGACCGATGGAGTGAGCGTGAATGCTCGTCCCCGCAATGAGTGATCGTGTTCATGTTGCACCACGGCAAATGGGCCGATTCGGAAAGAGTCGGCAGCCACTCGCCATGCACTGGACTGAGAACAAATCGTCAAAAGGGATATCCGGTTTACTCATGTGCGTTTTCAGGGCCATTTGCGACGTTTTCCCACGAGACGGGATCGACTTGCACGGCTTGCTGAATGAGTCGGTGGAACAGTTTCCCGCGGCTCTTGGATGTGCGACGGTTGAAGC
>JAJDEJ010000199.1 GCA_029259815.1 Planctomycetaceae bacterium
CTTGTCGGAACCAGTCGAGCTTGGCTTTGGCGAATCGTTCGAAATCGGCCCAGCCGTTCGCTCCACAGATGGCAGCGGTCAACGCCACAAACACCCTCTCCAACAGATCGTGATTGAGCCCCCGCTCCACTCGCGGGTCTGTCACATTTTCAAAATGCCGTTGTACAACTTTCGCCGGTTCCCCCATGCTCGCATCCTCCGTGTTGAAAACCCCGGTTCCCGATCGAACCGCTTGACTTCAACTCGATCCATGCAATCCTGAAACCAAACCCGACACCAACGTGCGATTGCCGTGGGGACGAGAATAAGGCGACTTCTACTGCGGGCGAGGTCGGTGGCTGTGCGGCGGGCGATGGTCATTAGCCTGAGGCTGAACCTGAGGGTGTTGAGTTTGTTGTAGGCTTTAACGAACGTCTCCTGCGTTACGTCCTCGGTGGTCTGGTGGTCACCGAGGATGGCCCAAGCAGCTGCATGGTCGTGCCGTTCGTAGCGGTGGACGATATGGGCGTAAACATCGCGCTGTCCCGCAAGAACCTCGTTGACGAGGAGATGGTCGGGTTGGACGGAATTGGTTTCGAGATACGTCACAACCATAGAGACGATAGCCACAGAGACTTTGCGGCGGGAATTTGGTGAAATCTCTGTGGTTGTCCACGCCGCGCGAGGACAAGTCACAATACGTTGGGAATTCGGGGCGCGCTGACTGCCAATTGCGCTCGCAGTCGTCGCGGCATCCCGTGTCCGAGATATCGTTTGAGTTTTTGACGCAGAATCCATGTGTCAGAATTCGTTTGAGTAATTGGTACCAGGCCCCGCCCAGTCACCGACCCTGCCAAATCAAAAATCGGTCCTTTTTGGTGTGTCTCAACGTCAACGAGATTCTGGCACAATCCGGAGTCGAGTTGATGGCGTTCCGTTGCTCACCGTCAATCACAATGAGTGCGAGCGCGGTGTCAAATCGTCGAACGAGCGAGATTGGTTGAAACGACTTCGATTGACAAAACCGACGCATGTTCGCTGACACGTTCCATCTGACGTGTGCCGACACTTCAAGCGGCACCAGGGTCAAGGTCAGCATGGGGAGGCTGTTGCCTCAACGAGGAAGGTCAACTCTGTGCATATCAGCACTGCAACCAGCCAACGGCAGCGGGAATTGCTTGACGAGCAGGATCTTTCCAACTTTGTCCCTGTCCCTTTGAGTCTGTGAACTGCGAGCGAATCAATACAACACAATGGCTCGCCCTGGTCCGCCGTGACAGTCGCGAATCTTGACAGCGGCGAACAGGAAATAGGCATCCCTGTCGCTGGGAATACTGCCCACGTTGTACAAGAACTCTACGCCGACCATCTCATGGCTGCCGAGTGCCCAGTACGTCATGATCGCGCGCTTCGGGTCGACCCCACCGAGATCCGGAGCGTCGGTTGCAACGCAACGGATGCCGCTGTCTTTCAGATAGTCGATCGCGTCAGGGCCCGGTGCGGGCCAGCCTTCGGCCTTGCCTTGCAGTGGATCGGACCAGACCCCCGAATCGTCAGCGGCCGGGCGCAGATGCTGATCAAGATGCCCGGTGTGAAACAGCACAATGTCGCCCGGCTTCAACTTGCCATTCGCCTGCTCGTGCGCCTGAATGGATGCCGGGGTAATCTCAGGAGAGGCGGGCCACGTTTTCTGACTTGTGCTACCGATGAGTGATCGAACATCAATCACGCGAACCCGTCCGCACGTCCAATCGAGTGGAACCTGCTCAGTTGTCACATCGCTGGTGCCTCGCGGGCCATAGGCCTTTTCATACTCCTCCAGCCAACCACGGACTTCAGGCGCATAGGCCGGCACTTCTCCCTCGGTCGGCAACGCAAATGACGGCGGGACGAGATGCGTGCCTGTCATCGAGTCCATCAGGTGAGTGTGATGCCACATGTCGAGATCGGGCGAGTACAGAAAGTCGATCTTCAGATAGACTTGTCGATGATTCCCCGTCCCTCTGCCGGGAGATGTGATGGGCAACTTCGGCGACAACGTCGGCGAAAGGTCGACCACACGCTTTTGCAGACAGGACTCAATCAGTCGCTGCGGCAAATCACCTCCAGCAATCGCGAACGCACGCCCCTCACTGTATGGTCCCTCCTCATGTTTTGGCCCCAGCAAACAATAGAATGAGCCAATCGACGGTAGCGCACCGAGATTGGTCGCCCCTTCCGTCCAGATCAAGCCGTGCTTCAAACCGGCATAGTGCGTTGGCTCAGCGAGGTCGGGCAGCGGTCCCATGCTGGCACTATCGGTCCCCAGCGTCATTACGCCGCGCGTCGCCAGAAACTCCATACAATCGGGGTCGGGGTCGGGGTAGCCGGGCGACTTGCGATCCAGCACGTCAGCAAGATACCGCCTTCCCTCGGGAAACGGGCGGTAGTACTTATCCGAATAGTCGCTGCGAAACAGGACGACGTCACCAAACTGCAGCTGGCGATATTGTTCTTCGAATCGTTCAACATGCTCGCGCCGCACCAACGGGCTCACTCCCTTGGGTGCTTGGTCGAGCAGATCCCGCACATCAACGACACACGCCTCGCCTCCAAACTGCCATGCCTCAATCTTGTCGGTGTATGCTAATCCCAACGCACCAGACTTCGGACGATTTAATTCGGGTCGAGCGACCGAATGGGGCGGCACGTCGAGTTGTGTTCCAGTATTTCCATCGATCAGCAACACGTCGATGTTGTACGGGCTGTTCGGACCGATCGTTCTCTCATGCACAATTTGAAACCGTGGACACGGCGCCGATGGCCAAGTGGCCGGATACTCGGGCGCAACAAGCAATGAGCAATCAATGAATCTCGGTTCCTCAGACAGGCAGTTGTGAGCAAACACCAGATGAAGCAGGCAACAGGCCATCGCCAATAGGGAATCGGAAAGTCTGCTCCGTTCTGCAGAGGGCATTTCTCGCTGCATGTTTACCGCCTTGAGCGACCGGCAAGAAGAGGAAGCACCCTTAATCTAGGGCTTCTCGAGTCAGCAGGCCAGTCGCCTCGGGCCACTGGAGGATCCATGAGGGTGGTTTTCCCAAGTCATCAATCGACCATGTGCTGGCTCGAGCTTGCCGCCCACTTGCATCAAGTCGGTCACCTCGAATCCCCTCGATCTCTCACCGGGCATTCAATCTCGACTTCCCTGCCTCGGGAGGTTATTCAAGACCAAACATTCTTGCCGCCAAGCCACCGAAGATCTCCGTACGTTCGGCGTGTGGTCTCGACTCAAGTTCGCTCATCGGGAGGTGCAACGCGTTGGCGTAGCCCTCACGGAAGCTGACGGGCGGGAAGTCGCTGCCCCACATCACCCGTCCGGCGAAGGCATCGCACGCCCTGTTTAAGAGTGGCAGGCCGTCGGGATCGAAGGGAAAAGGGCTCACCACCGGCACCTTGCGGCGACAGATCTCACCCAGACCGTGGATTTTCATGTATGCGTTGGGAAACCTTCCCAGGGCAAAAACCTCATCTCGGACTGCCTCGGTCGATGCCTCATCACAAGTTGTGATCCCACCGAGGTGCTCGATGATCACTGCGAGGCGTGGAAAGGAATCGAGAACACGAGCGAAGGTGGGGGATGCGAATGCAAGCGGTGTTCCGACGCAAGAAACGACCAGTCCTAACTCAGCGACCTTGTGCCAAATCGTCAGCGGATCGTCGGGCCGAAGCCGAATCCCTTTGGCCCCTTGTGCTGCCAAGTCTTCCAGCCGCCGAGGCGCGTCGGGCTCGGCAGTATCGACCAGGACCACTGAGGCGAAACGGCCCGGATACCGCCGTTCACATTCGAACTGGTATTCGTTGTCGTATTGTCCCAGCATCTGGATCAGCACGGCCTGATCGACGTGGTTTCGGTCCATCTGGTCGACCAGGCTTTCCACTGGTTCATACCAACATGGCGAAACGTGGCAATGGGTATCGACGATGAACATACGAGGACTCTCTCAGATTTCGTGTGAGCGATGAGTGGATAGAATGCGCATGCCCGTATCTTGCTCGCGACATCCAGTTCACTCCGCGAACCTTGTCGACTTCTGCGCTAATACCAAACCGATTTGTCCACGACATTTCGAAGCGGCCGATCGGTCGCAAAGCGACAGGCATTGTCGAACAGGATTTCAAATTGACGATCAGGGATGTTTTCTGCGTCCTTCGCTGCAATGTGCGGGGTGAGCAATACATTGGGAAGTGTCCAGAGCTTGTGGTCTTCCGGCAGGGGTTCAAGCTCAAATACATCCAGAGCGCATCCGGCGATCTCCCCGCCTTCGATGGCGGCAACGAGATCGTCAAGCCGCGTCGTGAGGCCCCGTCCGATGTTGATGAAGTAGGCTGTTGGCTTCATCAGTTGGAATCGTGCTCTGTGCCACATCCACTCGGTCTTAGGAGTGTGTGGAACTGTCACGACCACGAAGTCCGCTTGCGGCAGCAGTGTATCGAGTTCCTCAGGCTGGTGTTTCTCGACCGATGGGACCTCATATTCCCACCTGGCATCGACACCGATGACGCGCATGCTAAAGGCAGAAAACAGTTTGGCCGTCTCTTGACCAATCCCGCCGACACCAATGATCAGCGCGGTCGACGTGGCCAGATCGATGTAGCGACTCTTGCGGGCGTGGGGGGCCCATCGCCGCTGTCGTTGTGCCTCCATGTAGTCGGGCAAACCACGAGCCAGGCTTAAGACATACATCATGATGTGCTGGGCGATGTGGTCGTTGAATGTTCCCCGCGGGTTCGTGACCACGACCGGATGCTCCATCAGGGCTTGATAGTAGAACTCAGCGGGGGGAGCAATCTGCGGACTGTGGAGCCAACGGAGCTTCCCGGCCACCGGAAGCAGGTCGGGGGGCACCCAGCCGAACACCGCGTCCGCATCGCCGATTTCGCGGTGGGCTTCCGTTTTGCTCTGGGCCAACACGATGCGGTAGTGTGGTAGGGATTCCTGCATCCGCTCAGCCCAACGCCGCTTGAGGTCATCCTCAGGCGGCATGATCACGAGTTTGAGCACGTCACTGATCCTCTGTTCGTGATGGTGGAGTGGAGACGGCAGTCATGCCTTTGGTCCATGAAAATCATTTGCCGCACTTCACGCGTGTTCGTGGTGTGACTGAAACGCTGGATCGTGGCGCACACCTTGCCCTGGATGGGCATGTACCACCAACTGTTCAAGGCCTACGATATCCCCGAAGACATCATCGACACCGCCATGATCCACATCACGGTCAAACGGTTCAACTGAGTCGTTCCAAACACGTTCTTGGATTGTCAATACTGCATCGATCCGTCGTCGTTGTGTCAACCGTTGTCGACCAATATGCTGGCGACCGAACATGTCGGTGGATCGTCGACACACGACATGGGCCGTACTCCGGAGAATCGCGATGCCAGTTGTGTTGATCACGCCAGAACTCATGCTGAACAAGTCCGCACCGTATGTCGACATGCTGCAGGCAGCGGGCTTTACAATCGCGTATCCTCAGAATCCGATCTTCACACGTGGATTATGCAGCGAAGAAGAGACGATTGACGAGTTAAGGGTTTGTCACGCAGTCATCGCCGGTGGTGAGGTCTTTTCCAGGAACGTCCTGGCGGCGCTGCCCAACTTGCGTGTGATTTCCCGTTCAGGAGTCGGCTACGACAAAGTCGATGTGGCAGCGGCGACCGATCACAATGTTGTGCTCACAATCACTCCGACGGCCAATCACGAGGCAGTGGCGGAGCACGCGTTGATGCTGTTGCTCGCGGTCGCCAAGCGGCTGACGTTCAATGACCGCAAAGCTCGCGCGGGCGAGTGGCCGATGCAGCAGTCCTGGCCCGTTCGCGGGACGACCGTTGGTATCTTGGGGCTGGGGAGAATCGGACGAAGTTTTGCCGTCCGGGTTCGGGCGTTGGGCGTCAAACTCATTGCGACCGAGACGGACGCAGATGAGGACTTCGTGCGAAAACATGACATCGAACTGGTCGAGTTCGATGAGCTGTTGGCTCGATCGGACTATCTGAGTCTTCATTGTCCGCTGAACAACGAAACTCGCGGCAAGTTTGACAAAGGCGCCTTCGTAAAGATGAAACCCGGCTGCATTCTGGTCAACACGGCCCGTGGTGGAATCGTGGTCGAGTCGGAGCTGATCGCGTCGCTGGACAGCGGTCATCTGCGCGGCGCTGGACTGGATTGTTTTGAAGTGGAACCGACTTCTTCAGACAATCCTCTGTTCCAAATGGAACAAGTGGTTTGCACACCGCACATCGCCGGCAGCGACGACAAGTCGCAAGAAGACATGGGGATCGAAGCAGCCGATTGCATTACGAAACTGTATTCGGGTCAATGGCCGGCAGAGGCCGTGATCAATCGTGAGCTGCGGGACGGCTGGAAGTGGTAGTCTGATTTTCACACGGGTTTGTCGAGTATGAATCAGGCGAAACAGCTTCACTCGCTGCGGATGCTTCCAAAGGCCCGTTCGCAGCCATGAATCATGTATTCAAAATCGTTCCCGGCCTGCAGCCACTGCACTCCGCATTCAATGAGGACCTGAGCAAACGCCGGATCAGCGCCGAGTCCGGAGCCGATGAACTTGCCGGCGGCTTTGGCCTTTGACGCGACCATCTTCATCGCCTCGATGACCTCAGGGTGTGTCGTTTCTCCCAGTCGACCCATTGAGCCGGACAGATCCTGTGGTCCGAGAACCAGCGAATCGAGACCTTCAATCTGCAGAACTTCATCGAGATCCTCAAGCAATTCGACTGTCTCGACCTGGACAGTGACGAAGATGTCTCGATTGGCCTGCTGCAGATATTCCTGCTGATCAAGCCGACCGTACTGCATGGGCCGTCGAGGTCCAAAGCCCCGTGTCCCCATCGGTGGGTATCGGCATGCTGCGACGAAGTCAGCTGCCTCTTGCCGGGAATACGACCGTGGCAGGATGATGCCTTCAGCGCCGGAATCGAGGACACGCTTCACCCACGCAACATCGTTACTCGGAATTCGAACGATTGAAGGCGCGCCGCCTGCTCGTGCCGCGATCAGGTGGCCGAGCATCGACTCGGTTGTCATCGCATTGTGTTCCAGGTCGATCCAGAAGAAGTCGACACTGGGAGCCAACGCCTCTGTCACGGTCGGGTCGGTGACTGTAATGCCCGCGCCCAACACGGTTTCTCCGCCCTGAAGCTTTTCACGCATCTTGTTGATGTGTGTGCTGATCATGGTTGATTCTCAATCAGGATTGTTAAACGATCCGTTCTATGCTTTTTCAATCGCACTGTTGAATGCCGGTACGACTTCCCGGGTGAACAGTTCGAGGCTGCGAATCCATTGGTCGCGGTTATCCCAGTCGTGAGCAGTCAGAACAAGCGTACCGAAGGGACCAATCTGTTCGCGCAATTGCAACAATTGGTGTGTGACATGTTCAGGATCGCCCGCGATGATCACCTCATCCATGAAATAATCAAGTGTGCAGTCGGAGTCGGCCTGCCGCTCGTTGCGTTTCCACATCCCGACACCGGTGGGCGCAGTTGCCTGGGTCAAATTCAGAATGTACTGAATACAGGACCCCAGTGAGTTGCTTCGTGCCAGACGGCGCGCCTCGTCCGTTGAGTCAGCCACAAAAATGTTTCTGGCGACGGCCCAATGGGAAGGGTCTGCGGTTCTTCCGGCTGCGGCGGCGGCATCGGAATACGTGATCCACTGTTCCTTCAGACAGTCAGCATGAAGCATGTGGTGACTGATGAAGCGGAACCCACGTGCGGCTGCTTTCTGCAGGCCGACTGACGCACGGCTGATGCTCGGTACATAGATTGGTGGGTGCGGCTGCTGGAACGGCTGATGGAGGTGTCCGACACCGAATTCCGCGTGAATGTTGTCCTTCATGCGGACATTCCAGAACTCGCCTTCGATGTCGACGGGCAGATCACCTTCCCACAGCCGCAGAATCATGTCAATGGATTCAGAAACGCGGGCTCCCATTTCACGGGGATGTGCACCGAAGACTTCCATATCAGTCGGAATGGCCCCCGGTCCAAAACAGACATTGACCCGGCCATGCGACATGTGATCGAGAAATGCCAACCGACCAGCAACGTGCATCGGGTGATGGTACTGCAGACAGACGGGTGCGGGGCCAACACGAATCCGCTCGGTCATGCCCAGCACTTTGGCCAGGAAGATCTCCGGCATGACAATGTTCTCAACACTCGACGAGTGGTGTTCGCCGACCCAGAAATCGTCGAAGCCGAGTTCTTCGCACTTCACAGCAAGTTCAAGGTCTTCATCAATGCACTGCGCGAGCGGCTTGGCGGGATCGTGAATCGGCATCACAAACATGCCCAGACGGAGTGAGTTTGCCCTGCTCATCAATCGTCTCCTGGATTCAGAACCCCGTCGATGTCGACGCCCAGACGGTCGCCATACTCACGCATGGAGTCGAGAGTCTCATTGTCGACCGGGATACCTGCCTGCTCTCGCTGTCGCATCGTGCGGAATTCGAGTTCGCCTGGGACCAGGACCTCTTCAAAGCCCGGCGCGGGTGCCGAAGATTTGAGATAGGCGACCGTCTCGTCCATCAGCCGACGAAATTCGTCGAGCGGACAGAAGGCCGACGGATCGAGGACGATGAAGCAGACACCGTTCCCAAAAACCTCGGTGTCTTTCGAACTGATTCCGGCCAGCGCGCTCCCCAGGACTTCGACCAGGAGGCTCAGCGCGAAGCCTTTATGGCCGACTGAAGCACCCAGTGGCAGAATTCCTCCTGGTGGTGGACCGTAGAATGCGTTCGGGTCGTTCGTCGGCTGCCCTGCACTGTCCAGGATCCATCCGTCGGGAACAGGTTTTCCCTCGTTGCGGTGGAAGCGGATTTTTCCTTCCGGCGCTACCGACGTTGAAAAATCAGACACGATCGGATCGCCGCCGGTCGGGACCGCATAGGCAATGGGGTTCGTCGCAAGCCTCCCTTCGCGACCGCCCCACGGAAGCACGAAGTGTCCGTAGATCGGCGAATTGCACGTTGCGAGAGCGATCATCCCCTCGTCCGCTGCGATCTGCACCCAAGCCCCGAGCCGTCCGACGTGATTGCAGCGACGTGTGATCATGCAAGCGGTTCGTTGCTCACGTGCAATCAAGATTCCCTCGTTGATCGCCCGTTCTGCACCGACCGGCCCGAATCCCTGGCCACAGTCCACGACCGCGGTCGTCGGCCCGGTTTGTTCGACGATGACCTCAGCATCCTTGACGATCGAACCATCGTCCACGAATCCCAAGTAGTCAGGAATTCGCATCACGCCATGTGAGTCGTGGCCCATCAAGCTGCTTGTCACGAGTGATTCGACCGTCATGCAAGCCTGATCACGACGGGCTCCAGCCGCAGAAAACAACGCGACGCCAGCCTCAGTCACTGTATGTGGTTGATAAAGCCGGCTCATCTGTGGTTCATCCTGGGGAAAATCCGCTGAGATGGAGTCCTCATTGCCGTAGCTGCTGCACAGAAGTCACGTGTGAGGGTAAACTGATGGAGGCTGCCGGTGCAATTGCGAAGGTGCTTTATGTCCTCTGACAAAGTGATGTCTCTGAAGACGCTGAGTCAGATTGTATGCTCATTCCTAGCTCTCGTAATCGTCAGTTCGTCGACGACCGGCGCCGACGACTCGCAGATCCATTGGTCGTTTCTCCAGCCGACGCGACCTCAGCCGCCGACGATCAAGTCTCTTGCATACTCAACACGAATCCGCAACGAGATCGATCAGTTCGTGCTGAAACAACTGGAAGAGGCGGAACTGGAACCGGCACCGGAGGCCAGCCGTCTGACGCTCGTTCGCCGAGCGTACTTCGACCTGCTGGGTCTGCCCCCGACGCCTGAGCAGGTTGATGCGTTTCTCCAGGATGAGTCGACCGATGCCTGGGCAAGGCTGATTGACTCATTGCTCGAATCGAAGCATTACGGCGAGCGTTGGGGTCGGCATTGGCTGGACGTCGCCCGTTATGCGGACAGTGGCGGCTACGAAACCGACATCTATTACCGCAATGCCTGGCGCTACCGCGACTACGTCGTCGACAGCTTTAACGATGACAAGCCGTACGACCTCTTCGTTCAAGAGCAGATCGCGGGTGACGAACTCTGGCCGGACAATCTCGACCTCGACCCACGCCGGGTCTACGTCGTCTCCGAGCAGAAAAAGCGTCACCTGGAAGCCCGGATCGGGACGGGATTCTACGCGCTGGGGCCGCGCATTCATGAATCCGGCCTCGACGCGAAGCGGCTCGCCTATGAGACGTTGACTGATTGGGTCGATACGACCGCGTCGGCCTTCATGGGCCTGACGCTCGCCTGTGCACGATGTCATGACCACAAATTCGACCCGTTCACACAGGACGACTACTTCTCACTGCAGGCAATCTTCGCTGACGCCCGAGAGGTCGAATTGCCGTTATGGAACTCCATGGGCGAAGCCGACTGGCGACAGAACTACCCGCGAATTCTTGCCGTCCAGGAAGCCCGCAGGGCCTACCGACTGTTTGAAGCTGAGACAAAGGGGAAACAGCTCTCGACGGAACAGCAAACTCGTAAACAGCAACTCATGACGGCAATCGGTGAAGCCGTACTGGCGTTGCCGACAGCAACAGCGGGACAGGAAACGATTCCCTACGACGGGCTGATGCACATTCCGACCGCGAGCGTACTCGGGCGCGAGCATCCG
>JAJDEJ010000200.1 GCA_029259815.1 Planctomycetaceae bacterium
CGACGATCGCCAGCAGCCGCGCCGATATCCACCTGGCGATGACTCACATCATGCTCCGCCGTCTCACCCGACCCCCCAAAAACCAGCACCCCAACGAAGATCTCCTCGCCCACATCGCGTGACTTACCAGATGCCCTCTCAAGGGGAGAGGGATGTCTGGCGGCAACCGACATTCAACGGACGCATCCGGAGCGAACAAATGACAAATGGAGACTTGCTCTTGCGCCCCCGAGTCTCCAAACTCGCCCTCCACAATTCACTGTCATCTTCACACAGAGACCCATGTCCCAGCAGTACATCTTTACAATCGAACAACTCACGAAAACCTACGACGAGAAGGCCGTCCTGGAGGATATCTGGCTGTCGTTCTTCCCTGGGGCAAAGATCGGTGTCATCGGCAACAACGGCGCGGGTAAGAGTACGCTGCTGCGGATCATGGCGGGCGAGGACACCGACTTCATGGGCGAAGCACGACCCATGAAGGGCATCAAGGTTGGCTACTTCCCACAGGAGCCGCGGCTCGACCCTGACCAGACCGTGCAGGAGTGCATCGACGAAGCGGTCGCTGAGTCGAAGGCCATCCTCGATCGCTACAACGAAGTCAACATGGCATTCGGCGATGACCCGTCGCCTGAGGAGATGGAAAAACTCCTCGAAGAACAACAACAGCTACAGGACAAGATCGACCATGCCAACCTCTGGGAGTTGGACCGCACGCTCGACATCGCCTGCGATGCCATGCGACTGCCGCCAATGGACGCGAGGGTTGAGCATCTGTCGGGTGGCGAGAAGCGTCGCGTCGCCTTGTGTCAGTTGCTGCTCAAGAACCCGGACATGATCCTGCTTGATGAGCCGACCAACCACCTCGATGCGGAGTCGATCGGTTGGCTGGAGAAATTTCTCGAAGACTTCCCCGGCACGGTCGTTGCCATCACCCACGATCGCTACTTCCTCGACAACGTCGCCGGTTGGATTCTCGAGATGGACCGTGGGCATGGTTACCCCTACGAAGGCAACTACACCGGCTGGCTCGAACAAAAGGCAGCCCGCCTCGCCGTCGAGGAGAAGAGCGAGAGCAAACGTCAACGTGCTCTTAAGAAGGAACTCGAATGGTCGAAGCTGTCGCCCAAAGCCCGCTCGACCAAGAACAAGGCCCGCCTCAGTCGCATCGACGAACTCGCACAGCAACAGTACGACGCTCGGGAAGAGGGAGCCGACATTCAGATCCCTGTGACGAAACCTCTCGGCGATCTTGTCGTGCGTGCCGAGGGACTCAGCAAAGCGTTCGGCGACCGTCTGCTGTTCGACGACCTCGAATTCAATCTCCCGCCCGGCGGCATCGTGGGCGTCATTGGCCCCAACGGTGCCGGCAAGACGACCCTCTTCAACATGATCGTCGGGACGGAGCAGCCCACCGAGGGGAAACTCACCATTGGGCCGACAGTCGACCTCGCGTACGTTGACCAGTCCCGCGACGCCCTCGCCCCGAATAAGACGGTCTACGAGGAAATCAGTGGCGGGCACGAGACAATCGAAGTCGGCAAGACCAAGATTCACGCCCGCGCCTACTGCGGACGGTTCAACTTCAAGGGAAGTGATCAGCAGAAGTTCGTCGGCGATCTGTCCGGTGGTGAACGCAACCGTGTCCACCTCGCCAAGCTCCTGCGAACGGGCGGCAACCTGCTGTTACTCGACGAACCGACCAACGACCTCGACGTGGCCACGCTACGGTCACTCGAAGAGGGGCTTGCCAACTTCGGCGGCTGTGCCGTCGTCACGTCTCACGATCGCTGGTTCCTCGACCGGATCGCCACACACATCCTCGCCTTCGAGGGGGACTCGAACGTCGTGTGGTTCGAGGGCAACTACAAGATGTACGAGGTCCAACGACACGAACGCCTCGGTGCCGACGCCGACCGCCCGCACCGGCTGAAGTACAAGCCGCTGGTGCGAAGTTGAGGACAGCTCACCTGACTGCCACGGAATCGCCAGTGGGCTCCCTGGCCGACCACAACCACCCGTCGAGGACTCCCTGTCATTTTTCTTGTAAGGTTTTCTTTGGCCACACGTATTGTCATTGACAGAACGGCCTGACCCGGTTGTTAGAGGCACGCGAGCATGCTCGCCCGTCTCACCCTGGTGACTTGTGGCTGCTCTGCCTGCCGACACGGCGACAGGTAGAGTCACGTTTGCAAACACGACAAGTCAACAGTCCTGGCCGCGCCGCCTGATGACAGGAAGTCGTTCTGCGCCCCCGGACCGGCCGGTCCACTTTTTTTGACCTTCGACAAACTACATTCACCCGCACGGATCACTTCTGCTCAACGAGATCGTCGAAAGGACACTCGCCTGAGGTGTTTGTGTGCGCGATCATTCATGGAGGTGGTGCGATCGTTGGGAATCAATCGCCACGTCCCAGTTCACGTCAAACACACAAACTGAACTCACCGCCGATCGACTCCCACGTACCCGACATCTCCAGATGACGGCTCATCTCGCAGAGCGACCCAGTAGATCGTGCAGCGCATCTCTGAGCTGGGAGAACTGGAAATCGAAGCCGTCATCATCCAGTCGCTGAGAGACGACATACCGCCCATAGAGTGCGAGCTCAGGGTCAGAGTGGAGCAGAAATCGAGCACCGACTCGCACCATCCAGGAGAAGGCGGGGAGCCCGATTGGTATCCCGACGGCGCGTCGAAGTTCACGACTAAACTCCACTTGAGAGACAGGATGTGGCGCAGAGGCAATGTACGCCCCCTGCATCGCAGAGTCGGTCAGACCTCGCTCAAACAGTCGATTCATGTCCGTTTCATGAATCCAGCTCATCCCCTGTGTGCCATCGCCGATCGTTCCACCCAGTCCCATTCGCGTCAACGGTCCAAGCGTATCCAGGGCACCACCGCCCGCCCCTCGATTGCGGCCCAGCACGAAGCTGGTTCGCAGGACGACACCCCGTTGTGAAGGTAACATGCTGGCTTGGAAGGCTTCTTCCCACGCTCTTGCGACAAATGGGGCGAGGCCATATCCGAAGGCGGAATCTTCCGTGCACATGACCACTGGCGGATCGCCGTAGATGTGTGCTGTACTCATCTGCACCCAGACAGGCGGAGGCGCATCGATCTTTCGAAGTGCTTTTCCCAACACGCGAGTCGATTCGACTCGCGACCGAAGGATCTCGTCTTGATGGTCCGGCGCCTTGATGCAGTCGACACTACGACCGGCGAGATTGACCAATCCGTCGGCCTCGTTCAATTCGTTTCGCCAGTCTCCAAGTGTTCTCCCATCCCACGAACAATGTCGCCAGGGACCGTTCGCCTTCGGCACGTTGCGAGAGAGAATCACGACTGAGGCGCCGCGGTCTGCGAGGTGATGTGCGAGGGAAACACCAAGGAAACCGCTGCCGCCGGCGATAACGACTTTTTTGTCTTTAAGTGACATGGACACTTGATGATCTCCCGTTACGACTGCCTGAACTGACTCAACCGTCGGACAGTGATAAAGTTAACTGGCGTTTTGCACGAAGCGTTGATGATCGATCAGGTGCTGCACTTTGGGTCGGGAGCTGACCGTAAGCCGACCGCTGGTGTTTAGTCCATGTCCCGTGCAGGGGAATGACCCGATGCTGATGCACATTAGAATCCCACTCCGGATGGTTGCATTTCTTGATCGGTCCTCGATGATTCCTTCATGAAAAGGATCGAGACGGCGATACGAGCCACACTGGACGACCGTAAGCTTTCGCGTTCCGAACGCACGGCGTTGGCGACCGTCTTCGGGGAATCCACCTTCACCGAGCAACAGCGAGGCGTCGTGCGGAGCATGGTGTTCAATCTGGCTCGCGAGGCCATGACGAACCATCTCGCGCCGACAAACGTCCTGGACTGGTTGGAAGACGTGCTGAAGTTGTTGCAGCCTTCATCACAGGCTGGAGCTTCGGACGTGAGAGCGGATGCGTACTTCAGTCCGGGGGATACCTGTCGACGTCGGATCGGCAGCCTGTTGCGTCACGCTCGCAAGTCGGCGGACGTGTGCGTGTTCACCATCACCGACAACACGATTTCGGATGAGATTCTTGCGGCGCATCGCCGAGGCGTGTCGGTTCGCATTATCAGTGATAACGACAAGTCGGCTGACCGTGGTTCGGACATCCCACTCCTTGAACGATTGGGCGTCCCGGTGCGGATGGATCTGACGGCTCATCATATGCACCACAAGTTCGCTCTGTTCGACGACACGACGCTGCTCACCGGCAGCTATAACTGGACAGTCTCTGCGTCGGAGTCGAATGAGGAAAATTTGATCGTCACCAATGACAACTCGCTGGTCCGACCATTTCGAAAGACGTTTGATGCATTGTGGAGACGCTTTGAGCCTCGACGATGATCGCGTGGGAGGCTGGCACGCTAGAGCAATTTGAAAGTTGCTCTTCAGGTGTCATGCAGAAGGGCCTATGAGCAGGCAGAGGTCATTCCTCGAACAAGCTCCTGCACAGAAGCCATGAAAATGGTCTAGATCGATTGCTCGGCCGTGAAGGACAGTTCGTCGACATAGACCTCGACGTGATGGCCTCCCGACTGAATGTTGAAGAGTCCGAAGCGATCGAACGTCGCGCCGTCTTGCACATCCTCCGGTGAGACGTCGAGGACGTGGGAGTCGTCATCAAACGTGACCGTGATGCGACCGCCGTCCTGCTCTCCCGGAGGCACATACTTGATCGCCCATCGATGGACCGCGCGATCGGGGAGGATCACCGGTCGCAGTTTGTCTGTGTGCGGGTTGTAGATCGGTGCCCGCGCCTGCCCCGTTGCCGTCGAGTACGCTGCTCGAAAGACATGCCCGATGCGACTGGGCCCCTCGATCATCACACCAAGCACGTTAGGCAGCCGCGCTTCGTGCGCGGGAGTGCTTTTTGACTGTTTGCTCTCAGAGTCGAACCAACCGAGCATCACTCCACTGTCGGCCCCCGCCGAGCAAATCGCCAGAGTCCCCGAGGCTTCCAGGGGATGCTCCAGGGACAGCCTCTGCGTCTTCGCGGCATAGTAACTCGGCTGTTCATCGCGAAAGATGATTCCGCCGATCTCTCCGGGCTCTCCACCGGTGAAGGAGGTGCGACTGAATCCGAAATTGTGATACGGACGAATGATGGACTCGACAAACTCCGTTTGATTTCCTTCGCCGATCCAGTCCGGATCATCATCGAACGACACGCGATGGCCATTGATGGTGAAGTCATCGAAATACGCGTCAAGTGTGTCGCCGCCCGTCTCGACATTCCAGAGGCCGAAGCGGTTGAAGGTCGCTCCATCCCTCCGATGCTCAACCGGCACATCAAGCTCGTAACCGCGGTCATCAATCGAGAAGCGAATCGTGGCATCTTCTGTGTCAGCGTGCGGCGTGTATGTCAACGACCAATGATGAGTGGTGCCATCGGCGAGAAATGGCGGCGTGGGGGTTGTCTGATAACGCTCGCCCTCGAATGCTCCGCCGCCGCCCGTCCGTCGATTCCGGGTTCCGTACTCGTAAAACACCCAGTACTTGCCACCGTTGCCGTCGAGTCGGAATCCCAGAGAGTTTGACGTGCGCCAGCCTTGTGAGTCTTCATGAAACCATCCGCACATCACCCCGCTGCCGCCCCCCGCGCGTGTCACTGCGAACGAGCCCGAGACGTGCAATGGTTCATCGAGCGTCCGTTCGTTGATCGGCATCGAATATCTGGCGGGCGTCGTGGACCTTTGGATCGTGCCTCCGATCTCTCCTGAACGTTCGCCACCGGCATGGTTCGTTGACTGATAACCAAAGTTTTGTCTCACGCTCGGTCGCGACTCGGGCAACAGCCGATTTCGATATCCTTCCCACTTCGGATTGACGTCAAACGTCAGCAGAGAGAGGGACTCCGCTTCGAAGGCTCCGACTGAGGAACACACAATTAACAGAAACCCGGTGACGCATCGACGCATGATTCCCATTTCCCTGTCAGTCGTTTTCTGGTCGCGGCGGATTCGCCCAATGCCCCTCCTGGTCGGTGCCGCTGACAATGACGCCCTTTGCGTTCCAGCCCAAATGAGCCCGCACGTCGACGGAGGCGTAACGCAATGTGAGCCCGCAACGTCTGCGGTCGGAGTCGTTCATGTTTGAACCGTGCAGCAGCAGGTCGGAGTGCAGCGAGATCTGTCCAGCCCGCAACTCGTCATCGACCGGCTCGCCATACTGCTCAGCATTGTCGACCGTCTGATTCAAAGTATTATTTTCGTGAGATTCACTCGGTCGAAACGTCAGATGGCCGTAGTGATGTGACCCGCTGATGAACCGCATACAGGCGTTCTCTGTGTCCGCATCGTCGATCGCGAGCCAGACGGTGACGGCCTTCGTGGGCGTGAGGGGCCAATAGCTGGCGTCCTGATGCCAAGCGACCGCTTTGCCATCGTGGGGCATCTTGCAAAAGAAGTGCGATCCCCAACCGACGACGTTCTCACCCAACAGGTCCTTCACGCAGGCGACGATTCGTGAGTCGGTCAGCAGATCATACACCCGCCCATGTTTGAGATGAGCCGTGCTGATCGAGTAACTGTCGCCGCCCTCAGCAATGGTCCGCTCGAGCAACTCGTCGAAGTACGTCCGAATGTCGGCCATCTCCTCTTCAGAAAAGATCGACACCGGTTGTACATAACCGTCACGGTTGAACGCCTCGACCTGTTCAGTACTCAATGTCTGGGGATCTGTGACCGTGCTGGGGTAGAACTTCAGATCACGTTCGATCTGCTCGAGCTGTGTTCCCTCCGGCATTGGTTTGAAGTCGGTTGGCATGGTCGGTTGAGAGCCCTCAACTGTGGGTGATCGTGAATGATTCCATGAATTCTGATACGCCATTCTAAGGCCAAACC
>JAJDEJ010000003.1 GCA_029259815.1 Planctomycetaceae bacterium
TCGTGGACCATGCTATCGAATCCACCCGCGAGCATGACGTCCGCATCACCACGTTGGATGGCGCGGAGCGCAGTCCCAACGGCCTGAGTCCCCGCTGCACAGGCGGTACTCACGAAGAAGCTCGGGCCGCCGCATCGCCAGCGGTCGCCGATGGTGCGGGGCGCACCGACCTGAGGCAGCCGCAGATCGAGTGACGGCGAGAACTCCGGATACTGTGGGGGATCATTGTCGGCGATCAAACGTCGCCAGCGGTTCATCTCTGTCAGATCCAGCATGTTGGAGAGGCAGCCGAACGAGATGCCCTTATGGTGATCGGGGACATCAGCCCCTTCGATACCGCTGTCTTGCATGGCCTCGCACGTTGCCGCGACGCACAGCTGATTCATCCGAGGCAAATCGGGAGTCAGCTCAGCATGAGCCGGATCTTCGAAAGCAGAGAAGTCGAATCCCGGAACTTCGCCGGCAATCTGCACCGGCCAGTGAGTCGGATCGAAGATCGAAATGCGCCCAATACCGCGACACCCGTTCGTCACAGCGTCCCATGTGGAAGCGACATCCAACCCCAGCGGACAGACGGCTCCCAAACCGGTAACGACAACCCGTCGATTTCGCCCCACTGCCATCATCCTACGTTGAGTTTGTCTCGCTCAACCGACCGACCATGGCAACGGATGTGCAGACGTCTGGATGTCAATCTAAAAAGTCAGGATCACTTTGTTCCGGGGATGACACGGAGCGCCGATCATGATGCCATGAGACGTAGGGAATCGCAATAAGGAAAGCTGCGGAGAACCCTGGCACAACGTGAATGATGAATAATTGCATCATCAAGACTCGCTGACAATACCGACCGAAGTCCTGAACACTACTCCTTGGTGATCGTCTCATCGAGATTGAGCAGAGCGTTGGCGATGCTGGTCCACGCGGCGATGCGCGGGGAGACGCTATTCGGCAGCTCATCCCCATCGACAGACTGATCGTGGTTGGTTTGAAGTTTTGTCAACTCCAACCGGAATAATTCGTGCAAGATATTGACCTCGTCACTTGTTGGCTGCCGTGCCACGGTTCGACGGAAGCCGTACTCGATGCGTTCGCGATCAGTAACGTCGGCGAGATCATGCTCCATCCGCTCGGCGAGAGCCGTCGCCATCTCGAAATAGGCGGAGTCATTGAGCAACGTCAGGGCTTGCAGAGGCGTATTCGTTGTCGAACGCTTCACACAGCTCGCAGCACGGTCGGGTGCGTCGAAGTTCACGAAGCTCGGGTAGGGGGCACTCCGTCGCCAGATGACGTACAGCCCACGGCGAAATCGGTCCTCGTCAGTGTCTGTCTCATACTTGGGCGGATTGCGACCGGTATGTCGCCAAATGCCCGGAGGTTGCGGCGGGTAGACGGGCGGACCACCGACGCGATCCGACAGCAGGCCCGAGACGGCGAGGGCATTGTCGCGGATCGCCTCTGCTGGGAGACGGAAGCGCGGTCCGCGTGCAAGCCACTTGTTCCCCGGATCGAATTCCAATTGCTCGGGTGAGACGCGTGAGTCCTGTTGATACGTCGCTGACATCACAATCAACCGGTGGACGTGTTTCATCGACCAGCCGCTCTCCATGAACTCGACGGCGAGCCAGTCCAGCAACTCCGGATGTGTCGGTCGCTCACCCTGGACACCAAAGTCCTCGATGGTCTCGACGATTCCTCGACCAAAGATCTCGGCCCACCAGCGGTTGACTGTCACCCGTGCGACCAGTGGGTTGTCCGGGGAGACCAACCATCGAGCGAACGCAAAACGTCTGGATGTTTCGTCCTGTCCCTCGAATGGATGCAGCACAGCAGGCGTCGTCGGTTCGACAATCGCTCCCAGATCCAGAAAGTTGCCCCGCTTGAAGATCGCCGTCATCCGCGGTTCGTCTTGCTCCACCATCACCAGCGTCGTCGAGGGGCCAACCGCTTCGAGCTGCGCCTCAACCTCTTTCAGTTGCTTTTTGAACTTGGTCAACTCGCCGTCACTATCCTTGTAATGCTTGAGGAGTTGCTGACGATCATCCTCCGTTCGCTCATCGGCGGATTTGTCCAAGACCTGACGAACCTCGTCAGGCAACTCAGCATCGGCTGCGGGATGCCAGTCATTGAAGGATTCGTCAAGCTGCTGGCGTCGTTCTGCGACACGTGACCGTATCGTCTCGACTTCATCTTCAAGCCTCGCTTGCTCGCGACGTTGCTTCTCTGTCCAGGGAAGTTCCATCTCGGGCCCAGCCGTGTCGAAAGCGACGCCTTCGTCATTGGCCCGTTTGACCTCTAACGGCGTGTTGTTGAAGAAGGCGAACAGTTGATAGTAGTCCTGCTGCGTGAACGGGTCATACTTGTGGTTGTGACATTGAGCGCATTCCAGAGTCGTCCCCAGCCAGACCGTCCCAGTCGTGTTCACGCGGTCGACAATCTGATTGACCCGATTCTCCTCGGGATCAACGCCCGCTTCGACGTTGCAGGTGGTGCAGCGATGGAAACCTGTCGCGATCTTCTGGTCGAGAGTTGCCTCAGGCAGCAAGTCGCCCGCAAGTTGTTCAATCGTAAACTGATCAAACGGCATGTCGTTGTTGAGTGCAGTAACGATCCAGTCACGATAGGCCCACATCTCCCGGAATTGATCTGCCTGATAGCCGTTCGAGTCCGCGTATCTTGCGAGGTCGAGCCAACTGCGAGCCCACTTCTCGCCGTATCGCGGTGAGTCGAGCAGCCGGTCGACGATCTGCTCGTAATGGGTGAATGACCGGTCATCAAGGAACGAATCCACCTCTTCGACTGTCGGCGGGATGCCGATCAGGTCCAGGTAGACTCGCCGCAAGAGGGTCGCTGGCTCTGCGATTGAGGAGGGCTCCAACCCCATCTTGAGACTTTCCAACCTTGCCAACACAAAGGCATCGATCTCGTTACGGACCCAGTCTCGCTGGGCAATCTGAGGCAAAGCAGAGCGGACAGGTTGGACGTAAGACCAGTGTGTCGCCTGATCCAACTGGTCGCCCCAGGGAATTCCGGCGTCGATCCAACGTCGCAGTAAGTCGATCTCATTGGAAGTGAGTGGCTCACCTTCAGGGGGCATTCTCTCATCCCCCTCGATCGTCAAGCGACGCAGTAGTTCACTCTCTTCACTCACGCCAACGACAACGGCCGGTCGCCCCGAGTCATTTCGCTGCGTGATGTTCTCCGGACTTGTGAGCCGCAACCCGCCCTCAGGCTCCTTGTCACCGTGACATTCGAGACAGCGTTCGGTGAGCAGACGTTGAGCGTCCTGTGCGAGTTGCGATTGATCCGCAGACAGCGAAGAATCTGCGACGCGATCATCCTCTGCCAATGCAGTGATCGTGATCAGTGCAAACCCACAACAGGCAATGAATCGAAAACTCAAGACGATGCTCCACACGTGACGCACTGAAGGAGATTGGCCGCAGGAGGTTGGCTGCGAAGGCTCCTACTCCGTATCATAATCAGAGTCGTGGCGACTCTCCACTCGGAAGTGGCCGCAGCCCCCCTCTCCCCTTGAGGGAGAGGGACAGATTCTGAAGCGTCAGCGAAGAATCAGGGTGAGGGGGCGCCGCGGAGCATGGGTGATGGACTGATCACGCGGCGCCCCCTCACCCTGCCTTCGGCGCTTTGCTGGAAGGCTGTCCCTCTCCCTCAAGGGGAGAGGGGCGAACGCTCACACGAACGCACTCCTGTTTCCCGAGTTGGGTGATCAATCATGTATTGTCTCAATGTCGTCCTCACCGTGAAGGACGAGTCGAAGATCGAAGACGTCGCCGGGCATCTGGCGAAAGCCGGACGCCTGTCGCGCGCAGAGCCGGGGTGTCTGGCGTTTGAGGTCTGTCATTCGACAAGCGAGCCAAATACTTTCTTCCTCTGCGAACGATGGGAGAGCGAGCAGGCGTGGCAGACGCACCGTGAGGCTGAGGCGTTTACCACCATCTATCAGCCCCATGTCCTGCCGCTCGTCGACCGGACACCCCACCTGTGTCACCTCCTTGAGTAGCACCTCCGCGTGATGCAAGACGCACCACAAAAGCCGGACGAGCCGCGCAACGCCTGGATGCGGGAAGCGATCCGCCTCTCGATGGAGTCGGTCGAAACTGGGGGCGGGCCGTTCGGGGCGATTGTGGTTCGCAACGGGTCCATCATCAGTCGCGGAGAGAATCGAGTCACCACAGCCAACGACCCAACAGCTCACGCGGAGATTGTCGCCATTCGGGAGGCCTGTCACACCCTCGGCTCGTTCAGCCTCACCGGCTGCGAATTGTTCACCAGTTGTGAACCGTGCCCGATGTGTCTCGGTGCCATCCTCTGGTCAAGACTGGACCGCGTGTGGTACGCCAACACTCGCGACGACGCAGCCGCCATCGGGTTCGATGACAGTGCGTTCTACGACGAATTCACAAAGCCGATCGATGCCCGCCGAATCCCCATGTCACAACTGCTCCAAGACGAAGCGCAGTCAGCATTCGTCGTGTGGCAACAGTCTGATGTGAAGACGCCGTATTGACAGTTTCGTTTCCATGGAAGTCACGAGCATGACCAAGGAAGATCGCTACGGAGCCTTTGGAGCGATCATGTGTGTCGCCTTAGCCTACTTCGATGACTGGTGGCGGTCGTTTTGGATCGTGTGTGCCGTCGCACTGACGATCTGGACAATCGTCTCCCTGTGGACCCGATCTCGATCGTAATGCTGCTCCGGAGTTTGAAATTGGAAGGAACACTAATCGCCATTCATTCTCACTAATCGATTTTCAGCGTCAGACACCAAACAACAATTGGTCGGGTAGCGACTGTCTCTGTCTACGTGACTTCAAGATGGCGTTTGTGAATCGCGTTGACGTATATTCTGACAGAAGTGAGGATTGGACGAGAATGCTCGTTCATTGCCAGCAAACTCGTCGAAGGCGTGCTTATGGGACACTTCACCCGTCGTCGTCTATTGATTGCCGTCTCCTTGGCCGTGACCCTCCTGGCCACAGTGGCTGTGTCCGTTGTCATCAGCCGCGAGACCCTGGGGGATCGCATGCAATTGATCTCTCCTGGAATGGCCCGCGAACAGGTCGTGGAGATTCTCGGCTCATCTGTGCTCGTCTTGCCAAAAGGGCCAAGCGGATCAGGCGACCTCATGTGTTGGGTTGACCAGTTCGTGCAAGTGGATGTCGTGATTGGGAGCGACGACAGGGTCATGAGAGTTGGGCACAAACCTTCAGACAGCGCGTATCATCGAACAATGGACCGCTTCTTCCGCCGTCCCCAGTGACGGAGACAGGAACAGCACGCGCTCAGTCATGAGGGCAATTCGCGCCACAACCAAACGGAGCGTTATCACGAACCGTGTGACAGGCAGGACGTTCCAACACTCGTTCACAACGCACGGGATCAGATCCGGGCCTGACATTCATACGGTGCAGCAAAGCCTTGGCCAGAGTGACGTTCGGACAACAATGGTCTATACTGGCTTTCTCATCCGCGGCAGTCATGAAGTCCGCAGCTCTGCCGACATTGACGACTTCCATTCCGAATAACATGCGCACGTTATCCAGAATCATTCCGAATAAACACTAGTCGTTGGGACTTTTGCCCAACGAACGTTGCGGGTGAGCTCACGCAACGTTCGATGAGTGGGGCTACCCCACTTGGTGGCAAGTTCGCGATGTTGGTATCGTAAGCCCCAACGAACCAGGCGGGTCGAGCGGATCGACAAAGGACACTGTCCACGTCGACCGCTCACCCGCAACGTTAGGCCACACACAAGCCATACTGGAGGAAGCAATGTTTGGCCCCAAATACCCTGACAACAATCCAGCGGTCAAGATTCTCGAGTTCGCCTACCAGAAGGCGACAGATGGAAAGACTTTTACAGCAGCGGAAGTTGCAGAGGACACCGGCTTGGACGAAGCTCAGTTCAAGCAACTCTCCGGACCGATCTGCAAGCAGTCAGGCAACGTTTATTCGATATCGCAAGAAGCCCTTTTCCGTTATCTCAACTACCGCGCACTTAAATCGGCGGACAAGCATGCGCGCAATGCTTTGATCGCTGCCGGCGTAGCCGTTTTGATATCTATCGGGATGACTGTCTACTCAGCGTCTGGACCTGTGCCGGTAAAGGCACCCGCTCCACTTGAGGTAATGTTAACGGACGGCCAAGTCGCACTTTTCAAACCCGCAACGACGATTCAACTCGACACAAATCAGGTCAAGCTCCTGCAACCTCTAAACACTATTAAGCTTGACGCCGAACAAATCAAGCTTTTGAAGTCCATCGACACAGTTAAAATTGACCCCGAACAACTCGTGCTGCTGAAGCCAATCAATACCGTAACACTTGACACTCAACAAGTCATAAAGATTGACGCCGATCCGACCTCTGGAATTCGCGCCGATCTTGCAGATCTGAAGGAGCTGTTATCGCATAGGGAAGACGATGCGCCTGCCGTACCGCTTCCGAAAACAAGTAACTGAATCCCGCAATCATTTCCAGTTGGCCTAACAATGTGTTGCACACGGAGCGGCGGGCGGCGTCGGTCCTGAAGTCAATGTCGTTCGCCGCCGCCCGGTGAACACAAGCGTTACAGGCCTTCGCACATCGTTGGCGATGTGTTTTGAGAGACTCCACAAATGCTGTTTTGGCTCTCCGCTCTCGTCGCGATTCTGTCTCTTGCCCTGATGGTTGTCTTTGAAATAGCGGCGGGTGGCAGGGTCAGACCAACGGGATGGCCCTGACATTGTGCGTCCTCACACCGGGGCCATCCGCTTCGCTCCTGACCCCGCCACCCGAGAATCAAGCTGTGACGCACCACTCGTCAAGTGGCGTAGGCTCAGACAACCGATGAGCGTATCCCGGCACGCGGTGGACAATACCTGTGCCACGCGCGTGACACGATGTCAGTCGAGAGTAATGATCAACCAGCCGTCGTTGAGGACGACATTGCCCACGGTGAGAGTCGTGGGCGTGATGTCTGGCAAGTTGAGGTCGACCGAGGTGGGCAATGAGATTGATTGCAGGCGTTGTTCGACTTGCTGGCGAATGAGAGGTCGGGCGAGGTCGGCGAGGGGGCCGCTGTCTTCCGGGAGTGTGGCGGACACCGTCACGTCACCCGGTTCGAGTGTGAGTTGATCGGCTGTCTGCGTCAGTGAGTAGGGAAACTCAAGCCGCTGTGTGGGCAGTTCGGGCGTGAGCAGTGGACGAAAGCCAGCGAGGGCGGTGATGATGGCCTGTCCATCGTCAAAGCGGATCGACAATGGCTGTTCTTCCGCCAACAGGACGGTCGCAAACTCCGCCTCAGACACATCGCTGAAGTCCAGTGACGCAAGATCGAAGGACCGGCTTTCGATCGTCTGGAGCAACACCTCGATCAGTCGATCGATCAACTTGTCCGGGATCTCTCGTCCGCCAAGTGGCAGACGGGCGAGGACGTGATTGACGAGATCTTCGTGCAGAGCGATCGTGATCGCATCGCCTGTGATTTCATCAGGAGGACTTAACGTTGTTGTGACCGGTTCTTCGTCATCCGGCAGGAACAATGGCTCCTGCAGATTCTCGAAGGTGACCTCCGCGACATCGCTCATGATTCGTTGACCGAGCACGGCGGGAGGCGGAGGCAGCCGGAGTTGGTAGAACAATCGATCGCTGGAGGTGCTGAGCGACTGTTGGTCTGCGTTGACGTCGACCCATTGCCAGAGGGCCGGCATGTAGCGGGCGAGGCTGCGGTTAGCGTCGGCGAGTTTCCGGTCAACTTCGTCGTTGAACCGGGGAGCCGCCTGCCGCGTGAGCATCCGTGAAGCGATCTGTTCGGCCTGCGGTCGACGTCGTTCGGCTTCACTGAGTGCGATTGAGCGGGCGATGTCACCGACCACGGGGACTCCACTCACGAAAGTGTTGGCACCTCGGTAGGAAATTCGAGGCACGACCCACGCAGCGGGCGAGCGGGTGGTGAACGTCGTCCCATCGAAGTCGATCTGCTTCTCCATCTGGAATTGATGGGCTCCCTCCGACTGCACGCTGGCTTGCTGGGTGACGCCGACCGTCCGCTCAGACACGTTGCCGGTGAGCCTGAGGATGAACCGCGCCTGATTGAGACAGGGCTGCAGATCGATCGTCGTGTGCGTAACGGTGAACTGTTCGCCGTGAACATCGGCCCCCATGATGCACTCACGGACGGGACCGGCGTTGGTGTCATCGCGTGAGATCAGCCTCGCGAGAAACGCTTCGGTCACAGTGACTCGCAACTGGCCATCTGCTGGAGGAGAGATCGTCATCTCTTCTTCCACGCGCTGGACAATTGTCGACAGCGGATAGTAGGTCGTGACCTGCTGAGGTGGCATCACCCAGACTGGACGTTGTACGACGGGTTGGGCAGGGGTGAGCCAGACAACCGGCGGAGGAGGTGACACCCACAGGGGCTGGACATACGTCTGACCGACGAGTTGGCCACTCGTTGACGTCACCGCACAGATGACAACGAGCGTCATCGCGGCCCTTGCGGCTCCGAGTTGTTTGTCAGAATGACATCGCATGACATGGTTCCCTTGTCATTGTGCCACTTCGCTGCCCTCGTCTGGAGGGCTGTTTGCGGAACTTCGCGGGACTTGTCTCAACTCGCGGCGGACACATCGTGTAGCCAAACGCTGACGGTTGTGAGGTTTGCGATCGCTCGTACAATCCTGTCGGATTGCTGCTCCCCTCTCCCCTTGAGGGAGAGGGACAGATTCTGAAGCGCGAGCGAAGAATCAGGGTGAGGGGGCAGCACGAGCGACGGGTTGTGAGCCGACACTTGCGCCGTCCCCTCACCCTGCCTTCTGCGCTCCGCTTGAAGGCTGTCCCTCTCCCTCAAGGGGAGAGGGAGAAAGAGATGGCCATCCGAACATCGATACACGATTCAGCTATCGCAAGCCGCATACCACTCGATACCGAAAAGCTCGACCGTGACGGAACAGGCAGACTTTGACGGCGAGTATCCGTTTGTGGGGCATGTTCTCGACATTGATGGACATGCGTACCACTACGTTGATGAAGGAAACGGACCGGTCCTGCTGTTCGTGCATGGTAACCCGACGTGGAGCTTTGCCTGGCGCAACTTCATCAAAGAGTTCTCGCCGGCGTACCGCTGTATCGCAGTCGATCACATCGGGTGCGGTCGTTCGGACAAGCCGCAGGACTATGAGTACACGCTGGCAAATCACGTCAGCAACCTCACCCGGCTGATCGAACATCTCGACCTGCGGGACATCACGCTTATCGGGCACGACTGGGGCGGCTGCATCGGGATGGGCGCTGCGGTCGCTTCGCCCGAACGTTTCTCGCGATTCGTGCTCGGAAACACAGCCGCCTTCCGCTCGCAGGCAATTCCTCTGCGGATCGCCGTCTGTCGCATCCCCGTGTTGGGAGCGATTGGCGTGCGGGGACTCAACGGCTTCGCCAGAGCGGCGGTCATGATGGCAGTCCAGGATCATCAGCGGATGACACCGGCAGTATGTGCCGGTTATCTCGCTCCGTATAACTCTTGGGCCAACCGTATCGCCACTCACGAGTTCGTACGTGACATCCCTCTGAAACCCTCTCACCGCAGCTACCAGACGCTCCTCGATATCGAGAACGGTCTGTCACAATTCGTCGACTCGCCCATGCTGCTTGTGTGGGGCGAACGCGACTGGTGCTTCACCACCGACTTTCTCGCCGAATGGGAAAAACGATTCCCCCACGCCGAAGTTGCCCGCTTTGCCGACGCTTCGCATTATGTGTTCGAAGATGCTTGCGAGGAAATGATCGAGAAAGTAGGTCTGTTTCTCACGGGGACACCGCCCGATCCCCGATGATAACCCGTACAACACGTGCCCACTGACTGCCTGCTCTTGCACGATGCAATGAGTTCAGGTCATGGGGCTGACGGGAGACAAGGATGTCTGACGAATTTGATGCGGTAATTCTCGGGGGAGGTCCCGCTGGGTCGACAGTTGCGACACTGCTGGCTCAGGCAGGACAACAAGTCGTTGTGCTGGAGAAGGAGCATTTCCCGAGATATCACATCGGCGAATCGCTGTTGCCAGCGACGGTGGGTATCTTCGAGCGACTGGGGGTGCATGACGCGATTCGGGACTCATCGGTGCTCAAGCCGGGTGGCAAGTGGCTGTACGGCTCTGATGAAGTCCCCGGCGACTTCTCGAAATATGACGAGCAGGCAACTTTCAAAAAGACTCCCTACTCGTATCTTGTCGATCGTGCGATCTTTGACAGAATTCTCCTTGATCGCTCAGCCGATTGCGGTGCCGATGTCCGCTATGGGCATGAAGTCACTGATCTGATCCAAGAGCATGGACGTGTCACTGGCGTGACTGCCGCCGATGAATCCGGCCACAAAGCCGAATACCGAGGTCGACTCGTGATCGACGCGACCGGTCTCGGGGCGGTCATCGGTCGACGGCTCAAGCTGCGACAGCCCACCGTCAACCAGCGCATGGGTATCTATGCTCAGTATCGGGCAGAGCCGGTCCGACAGGATGCGATCGACGGCTGGTTCACTGGTCAAATGTTCTACGATGGCTGGACATGGCTGATTAATCTGCCGGACGACACAATCTCCGTCGGCGTGGTGCTGCCCGTTGAACGCTTCCGTCAAATCAATGCCAACCCCGGTGAACTGCTGGATCGGATGGTCCGCGAGAACGTCCTCCTCAAGAACGGGATGACGCCCAACCCTGAACGCGTGTCTGAAGTCCGCGTGACGGGCAACATGGGCAATACGTCCAAGCAACTGACAGGCGATGGCTGGGTGATGGTGGGAGACGCCGGATTCTTCATTGACCCCTGCTATTCGTCCGGAGTCCATGTGGCAATGGAGTCGGGCACGATGGCCGCTGACACTTTCCTGGCTCAGCCGAATGATGCTCCGATTCCCGCTTCGGCATTTCGTCAGTACGAGTCCAAGCTCTGGAACCATGAGAAGTACGTCACGCGGATGGTCGAAGCCTTCTACATGGCCAGCCGCAACACGTCGCTGCAAAAAATGATCGTCACCATGCAGGACAGCTTCCTCAAGTCGCTGCGCAGGAAGTTCGTGACATTTGTTGGTGGAGATTTCTCGAAAAACTCTGGTTACATCTCTCGAGTGTTCCTCTACTCCAAATTCATCAGCTGGCTGTTCCCCAACAACACGACCCGGCCTGAGAATCGTCCCGATTACCTCATCGACGCGGTCGTTCCGTTTGAGTTCGCAGTGACCGACGACAAGCCCACCCGCAGGAAAGTGGCTTGAATTTTTGGACTTGCTGCCGAGTCCTGTGAAGCACCCCGCTCGTTGTGTCGTCGTTGTGCCATGGTCAACTCGTTGTGTTATGGTCTCCCGACCATGACACTCTGGTCGACCGAAGGTCTCCCCGAAGATCGACCACGCCCACTGCTGCGGGGAGTCCTACGGTCAGCCAACCGGCGGCGTCAGGAGCCCCGCGCCGAACGATGTCTTTGGCCGCCTGGTCGGGAAAAGACAGAGAAGGGGAACACGGATTGGAGCGGATCAAGCGGATTTACGCGGATTTCTTTCTGAGTGAGAGGATTCTCCAGTCGTCCAATGACTCCCTGATTATTCTCAAGCTGATCCGTGGTCATCCGCCTGATCCGCTCCAATCCGCGTTCCACTCTTCTCTCAAACCGTGCAACGAGATTGAATGACTCGGTCCCATTCAAGACATCGAACTCGACTGTCACCTTGGCAGGCACGCTCCACTGCCAACTGTCCCCGCCCATCGTAACACCCAACATAGTTGAACCTTACAACTCCATCACCTCTTGGCACGCTGCTTGCATTATGTGACCGGATCGAGCGGAGCGTCTGCCATCTCGGCCCTCCCTCGTTGCCTCGCGACTGACGTCGCTGAGTGCCATTACTTACATATGTCGTTGATGCAGGTTGAGGAGAAGCCGTGTCCAAGCTGTTGAGTTTTGACGAAGACGCTCGGAAACATCTGCTGGAGGGGGTCTCGAAGCTATCGCGAGCCGTCAGCAGTACACTGGGGCCGCGAGGACGCACAGCCGTCCTCGATAAGGGCTGGGGCTCCCCCAAGGTGACCAAAGACGGCGTGACCGTCGCTGAGGACATCGAACTCGAAGACCCATTCGAGAACTGTGCCGTCCAACTGGTGAAGGAAGCCGCCTCGAAGACGGGTGACATCGCTGGCGACGGGACGACGACTGCGACCGTGCTTGCGGAGGCGTTGTTCCGCGACGGTCTGCGTTACATCGCTGGTGGAGCCGACCCCATGTCGCTCAGCCGTGGCGTTCAAAAGGCGGTCGAGGCGGTCGTTGAACAACTCGGCAAGCTCTCCAGGCCGGTTGACGCCAAGGACAAAAAGGCCATCGAAACGGTCGCGACCATCGCCGGCAACAATGACAAGGAGATCGGCAAGACGCTCGCTGACGCCCTGATGAAGGTCGGCAAGGACGGCGTCATCACGGTCGAGGAAGGCCGTGGTATGCAGACTGAGGTCGAACTCGTCGAAGGCATGCAGTTCGAGCGAGGCTACCTCTCGCCGCACTTCGTGACCAACGAAGACGATCAGACCGTCGAGCTGGATGACTGCCGCATCCTCATTCATGAAGAGAAAATCTCGAACGCGAAAGACTTGGTCCCTCTGCTCGAGCAGATTTCGCAGGACGGATCGCCTTTGCTGATCATCGCGGAGGACATCGAAGGCGAAGCCCTCGCGACCCTCGTGGTCAACAAGCTGCGTGGCATCCTCAAGGTTGTCGCCGTGAAAGCCCCCGGCTATGGCGATCGTCGCAAGGCGATGCTCGAAGATCTCGCGATCCTCACCGGTGGCAAGGCCATCTTCAAGGATCTGGGCGAGAAGCTCGAAAGCGTGCAGCTCCCCGAGTTGGGTCGAGCCAAGAAGATTCGCATCGACGCCGACAACACGATTGTCGTGCAGGGCAACGGCTCGAAGGACGCCATCAAGGGGCGTGCTGAGCAAATTCGACAGGAAATCGAGAAGACCGACAGCGACTACGATCGCGAGAAGCTGCAGGAGCGGCTTGCCAAGCTCGCAGGCGGTGTCGCTCAGATCAATGTCGGAGCCGTCACCGAAACCGCGATGAAGGAACGCAAGGATCTCATCGACGACGCCCTCTCTGCAACGCGAGCCGCTGTCGAGGAAGGCATTGTCCCCGGCGGTGGTGTCGCCCTGCTGCGATGTGCGGACGCCCTCAAGAAGCTCAAGCTCGAGGGGGACGAAGCCCACGGAGTGCATCTGGTCCAGAAGATCCTGGAGATGCCCTTGCGTCGCATCGCCGAGAACGCAGGCCTCGATGGTGCCGTTGTGGCCAACACGGTTCGCAAGAGCAAGGAAAAGGCCTTCGGCTACGACGCCCTCAACGACTCCTACGGCGACATGTTTGACGCTGGCGTGGTCGACCCGACCAAGGTTGTCCGCACGGCTCTGCAAAACGCCGTGAGTGTCGCCAGTCTGCTCATGACGACCGATTCGATCATCGTCGAAGAGCCAGCCGAGCCCGAGGACGACCATCATCATGACGACCACCACGACATGGGTGGGATGGGAGGCATGGGAGGTGGAATGCCTGGCATGGGCGGCGGCATGCCAGGAATGGGCGGAATGCCCGGCATGGGCGGCTTCTGATTGAGTGTTCAGTTGTCAGTTTTCAGTTGTCAGTTCTGCTGAACAGATCACACTGAAAGTCGACAACACCACTCACTGAAAACTGATCACTGAAAACTGAAAACCCGCCCCAATATTGGGGCCAACTCATACATCCAGTCAATTTGCAACACGGAGAAACACATGACCCTCAACCCTCTCGATGATCGCGTCGTTGTCCAACCCCTCGAAGCCGAAGAGACCACCGCCGGCGGTATCGTCTTGCCGGACGCTGCTCGCGAGAAGCCGCAGCGTGGCAAAGTCGTCGCGGTCGGACCGGGCCGTCTGCTCGACAGTGGCGAGCGTTGTGCCATCTCAGTCGGCGTGGGCGACGAAGTCCTCTTCGGCAAGTACGGCGGCACAGAAATCGAAGTCGATGGCGATGAAGTCAAAATCCTCCGCGAGAGCGACATCCTGGCAAAGGTCGAGGGCTGAGACAGGCAAGTGTCAAACTTCAAGTAACAAATCTCAAACAAGCTACAAACCTCAAATCGCAAGACGTTGAGACTTTTTGCTTGTCACTTCCTTGATGTTTGGCATTTGTAATTTGTGACTTCACAAGACTCGGACACTAATCAACGGATTCAAAGACTCAAATGGCTAAACAACTCCTCTTCGACGATCGTGCCCGCCTGAAGTTGCAGAAGGGCATCAACAAGTTGGCCGACGCCGTCGCTTCGACGATGGGGCCGACTGGTCGCAATGTCATCATCGACAAATCGTTCGGCAACCCGGTCGTCACCAAGGACGGCGTCACTGTCTCCAAGGAGGTCGACCTCGAAGACCCCTACGAGAACATGGGGGCCAAGCTTGTCAATGAAGTCGCCACCAAGACCAGCGACATCGCCGGCGACGGCACGACGACCGCTACCGTGCTCGCCCGCAGCATCTTCGAGGAAGGCCTGCGTGGCATCACACTCGGTGCCAACCCGATGGTCGTCCGCCGTGGCATTGAGAAGGCCGTCGACGCAGCCATCGACTTCCTGGAAGGCATGGCCAAGCCGGTCTCCGACAAGCAGGAGATTCAGCAGGTCGGTGCCATCTCCGCCAACAACGACGAAGGCATCGGCACCACGATCGCAGATGCGATGGAGCAGGTCGGTCGTGATGGCGTCATCACGGTTGAAGAAGGCAAGTCCAACGAGACGACCCTCACGCTCGCAGAGGGCATGCAGTTCGACAAGGGGTACATCTCCCCCTACTTCGTCAACGAGCCGGAGAGCATGAAGTGCGTCCTCGAAGACGCCTACATCCTGCTCTTCGAGAAGAAAGTCTCGAACCTGCGTGAGTTTGTGCCGCTGCTCGAGAAGATCTCACAGTCCGGCAAGCCGTTGCTCGTCGTCGCTGAGGACGTTGAAGGCGAAGCCCTCACCGCGATGGTCGTGAACCGCCTGCGGGGCATCCTCAACGTGTGTGCGGTCAAGGCTCCCGGCTTTGGTGATCGTCGCAAGGCGATGTTGCACGACATGGCCGTCCTCACCGGCGGCACCATGATCTCCGAAGACCTCGGCATCAAGCTCGACACGGTCGAACTCTCGCAACTTGGTCAGGCCAAGAAGATCGAAATCGACAAGGACTCCTGCACCATCATCGACGGTGCGGGCGACGAAAAGGCCATTCAGAAGCGTGTGCAGCAGATCCGCACGCACATCGAAGGCACCGACTCCGACTACGACCGTGAGAAGTTCCAGGAACGACTCGCCAAGATGACCGGCGGTGTCGCCATCATCTCTGTCGGAGCTGCGACCGAAGCCGAGATGAAGCAGACCAAAGCCCGCATGGAAGACGCCCTGCACGCGACTCGTGCAGCCGTCGAGGAAGGCATCCTCCCCGGCGGCGGTGTTGCCCTCCTGCGTGCCATCGAAGCCGTGCGTGAGGTGAAGGGCAAAGGGGACGAGAAGATCGGCATTGAGATCATCGCTCGTGCCCTCGAAGCCCCCATCCGTCAGATCGCCAACAACTGTGGCGAAGACGGCTCGGTCGTCGCTGACGAGGTCAAGCAAAAGGCCAAGAACGTCGGCTTCAACGCCGTCACCGAAGAGTACGTCGACATGTACAAAGCGGGCGTCATCGACCCGGCGAAGGTCGTCAAGAACGCCCTCCGCAACGCCGCCAGCATCGCCGGTTTGATGCTGACCACCGACGTCCTCGTGACCCGCACCGACGAACTCGACGGTAAGGGCCAACACCCGACCGTCGAAGGAGCCATCCGCTAATCGGTAATTCGTAGGTTCACGAGTCCCGCTTGCGGCTTAGCACAACCAAACAGGCAGCGATCGTTCCCTTCAAGCACATCGCTCGCCGACAACCATACGCCTCGGATGAGGCCAACGAGCCACCACCCCGGTGGCTCGTTTCGTGTCGCCAGATTGGATAAAGATATCACGAGACAGGAGCAAGGGAATGACCCACATTATTGAAATCCGTAACGACGGAATTGGGATGTACCATCCTCAATTGGTCACTTTCATGAATGTCGAGGACTGTGATCTGTATCTGCAACAGACCGAGAACGAACGCAAGGATTCCCCACTTGCCCCGCACAAGTTCCGAGAACGGCCAATACCGTATCCAAACGGAGAGATGGTAGGAAACACGATTCAGCTCAAATCCGGCACTCAGGAATGGGCGATTGAACTTGTTCAAAGAGCATTTGCAAATAAGAAGAGTGTCGTTCATCGTCCGAGTGAAATAGAAACCCTTCCACGGATCTTGGAAATTGATCCTGAATCTGGGAAGTTCAAAGAGATCATCCCCATCGAATTAGCACAAGCCGATTGAACCTGATGGCCAGATTCGACCATCTGTTGGAGTCCTAACACGAACATGACACCTGAGAAGTCCACAAGAGAGGACAAGTTTTGGACGCCCAGAAATACGTAGACAACCTCCGCAAGGACGGCGGCATCATCCGCCTCGCCCACTTCGACAAGCACGGCTGGTGCGACGGTCGCGGCACCGCAATTGTCATTGACCAGAAGGAATCAATGGCAATGATGCTGGAGACCTGCGGCCGATCGGGGGTCACGAATGTCTCTCAAGGTGCTATCGTGAAGTTCTCTCATAACGACGGCAAAGAGCCACGAATCGTGGGCAGCCCGGCCTATTGCTGATGAGTGAGGATGTCATGAGCGAAACTGAAATTCTGGATCGAATCACCGTCGACCCTGCGATCTTCGGCGGCAAGCCGATCATCCGTGGACGACGACTGGCCGTCGAACACGTCCTCGGCATGCTCGTAGCGGGTGATTCTGTTGACGACTTGGTCCACGCGTACCCGTGGTTGAAGCCTGACGATATCAAGGCCTGCGTCCTCTACGCTCAATGAATTGATAACCAAGGAGGTACTTGCGGATGAATCGATCATTTAACACATCCGAAGACAAAGTACAAAACTCGTTCTACGTTCACTTGGTCGAATCTCCTTCGCCGGAAGACTTCAGAGCGAATCGGTTGGAAACGAAGGCTGTTGCTGCACAGCTTGAGTTGCTGAATATCCCATACTCGCTCCACTATGTTGTGAATTCCGAAGAGTTTCGTCGAGCGTTGATGGAGGACATAGTCGAGGGTATGAAACGGCATCAACTCCCGCCGTTAGTCCACCTTAGCACTCATGGTTCTATAGACGGCATTCAGCTAACGGATCAACGATCGAATGGTGAGTGTCTCTCGTGGAACGATGTTGGTGACATCTTCCGCCCGTTACACAAGGCCATCAATGGAGGTCTTGGGGTGTGTATGTCATGCTGTGGTGGCATCCATGGTAAGAAGATGGCTGAGGTACTGAACTCTGACCAAATCCCGTTCAGTTGGTTGATTGGAACGACCACTGAAGCGGACATTCGAGACCTTGCTCTTGGCTTTAGCGTGTTCTACAGAGCCATGCAAAGGGGTCAATCAGCTGATCAGATCCTAGATGCGATGCGTATCGCATCGAATATCACCGGCTTTGGACTTGAGCACGGCGCGATTGCCCAGCAGCTTTATGCGAATCACTTAGGAGACACCATGAATAAAATCATTGCAGACCTTCAAAAAGGCCAAGGTCTTGTGAGTACACCATCAACTGCTCACTCGCCCTCGATCCTCGGCCAATCATCGCCACTACTTGGAACTCCGCGGCCCTCCGCGTGAACTCCGCGCCTCCGCGTTGAACATAAACCTACAGCAGCTCTCAACCCACCGAAGCAGAAATGCCCACGATGGCTTCCAAACGTGATTACTACGAAGTCCTTGGCGTGGCGAAGGATGCCGGGGTTGTTGAGATCAAGAAGTCCTACAAGAAGCTCGCGCTCGCGAATCACCCCGACCGCAACCCGGGCGATGACGAAGCCGTCGAACGCTTCAAGGAAGCCGCTGAGGCGTACGAGGTGCTCAGCGATGCTGATAAACGTGCACGGTACGACCGCTTCGGACATGCGGGCGTGCAGGGAGCGGCCGGTCGGGGCGGGGGACAGTTCCACGACATCGGCGACATCTTCGAGCAGTTCGGCGACATTTTTGAGGGGTTCGGTTTCTTCGGCAATAAGCCGCGAGGCGGAGGGGCAGGACCTCGACGTGGATCACATCTGCGGTCTGCGTTGACGATCACTCTTGTGGAAGCAGCCTTGGGTGTCGAGAAGGAAGTCACCATCAAACGCTCGAAGAGCTGTGAGACGTGTGACGGCACGGGAGCCGAACCGGGCACGGTCGCCGAGGCGTGCGATTACTGCGGCGGACACGGTCAGGTGGTGCAGGCACAGGGGTTCTTCCGCGTGCAGACAACGTGCCCAGCCTGTCGCGGCGAAGGACACGTGATTCGCAACAAGTGTGCGACGTGCGCAGGATCAGGACGCGAACCGGATACAGTCACACTCGACGTCAAAGTGCCGGCGGGTGTCGACACAGGCATGCAACTCTGCCTGCGAGGCGAAGGCGAACCGGGACAAAACGGCGGACCACGCGGCGATCTGTTCGTCGACATCAAGGTCGAGGAGCACACGATCTTCGAACGCGAGGGCACGCACCTGATGTGCCGTGCTCCGATCACGTACACACAGGCCACGCTGGGAACCACGCTCGAAGTGCCGCTCATTCAGGGAACGGAAGACGTTGACATCCCCGCAGGCACACAGCCGGGTGAGGTGTTCCGTCTGCGAGGCAAAGGCATGCCCGACCCCCACGGCGGCCGCGCGGGCGACCTGCATGTCGAGATTCAACTGGAAGTCCCGAAAAAGCTCGAACCCGAGCACGAGGAACTTCTGCGACAACTCGCAGAGCACGAGAAGACACAAGTCAGCCAACATCAGAAATCGTGGTTTGAGAAGCTGAAGGAACTGGTAACAGGTGATGATGATGACTGACCAGAGTCGCCATCACGCTCGGGACATGGGATTTTTAAGTGTCGTGTTTCGCACGCCCTCTCCCCTTGGGGGAGAGGGACAGATTCTGAAGCGTCAGCTAAGAATCAGGGTGAGGGGTGGGCGTTGGAGTTGGTGCACACCCAAGGTGGCTCGTCGCCACCCCCTCACCCTGGTTTCGGCGCTCCGCTTGAAACCGGTCCCTCTCCCCCAAGGGGAGAGGGGTGTTGAGGCTGCATGCATGCGACAGTCATCAATCCCACGTCCCCCGCATGATGAGCGATGCAAGGAGAAGCGTCCTGACAGTCAGAGATCGTTAGACAATTCCGCTCGTCACGCAGAGCGTGACGGCTACTTTGAGGGGCCTGCCCCCTTGGAATACGTGAAGACATGACAGATCAACAACCCACTGACGACGCGGCTGAGATTCCCGGCGACTTTGTCAAAGGGGTTTCAGAAGCCCCGTCGGATGAGCCAAGAGAGCCGGTGGAAGAGACCGACGCGCCGTTGTCGTTGGAAGCACAACTCCAATTCGTAGCTGACGAGCGAGACGCGGCCAAGGATCAATTGCTACGGTCACAGGCCGAGTTGGAGAACTATCGTAAGCGTGCCAACCGAGAGCGGGACGAGGAGCGACGTTACGCGGCTCTGCCTCTCGTGCGGGATCTTCTCCCCGGACTGGATAACCTGCAAAGAGCCATTGACGCGGCCCGTCACACGGACGACCTGTCGGCCATGTTGCAGGGGGTCGAGATGGTCTCAGTACAGATTGATGAGGTGCTGACGCGTCACGGAGCGGTCCCGATTCCGTCGGTCGGCGAGCCGTTTGATCCGAACAAGCACGAAGCGATCCAACAAATGCCGTCTGCTGATCATCCGCCGATGACGGTCATTGACGAAGTCGAACGCGGCTACATGCTCAACGATCGTGTGGTCCGCCCGAGCAAAGTGATCGTCTCCGTCGCCGCCCCGAAGGCACAAAGTTGAAAAACGTAGCTGAACTCACAAGATTTCAGATCGCTGACGCAGAGACATCAGTCTGAATTCTTGCGGATTCAGCTACCCAAAGGCCCTCAAAGAGACTCATTGATGCCCACTTACGACTACAAATGCAAGAAATGTGATCATACCTGGGAGTCGTTCCAGTCCATCACGGCCAAACCGACGAAGAAGTGTCCGGAGTGCGGGAAGCAGTCCGCCCAGCGCGTGATCGGCCCTGGAGCGGGCATCATCTTCAAGGGCAGCGGCTTCTACCAGACCGACTACCGCAGCGACTCCTACAAGAAGGGAGCCGAAGCTGCGAAGAAGGCAAGCGAGTCGTCGACGAAGTCCGAGGGCAGCGGTAACAAGGGGGGAGGCGACTCGAAGCCTGCGACCAAGAGTGAGTCCAAGTCAAGCGATTGACGTCAACGGGTTTCCTTCGTCATTCCCGCGAAGGCGGGAATCCACCGAGCATCGATACCCATTCAAACTGACTCATCTCCTCCACGCCTTCTGGATTCCCGCCTTCGCGGGAATGACACATGAGTTAGGCACGATGGCGGCGGGTTGACACACTCGGGCATTTGGCGTTTCATGCGGCCAAAGGAGATATTCCATGATTCGTCCACAAACGTGTCCCATCTGTGACACTGAACTTGTCACCAACGCCGCGACGCTCTCGCCGTTGTTCCCGTTCTGTAGTGAACGATGCAAGCTGATCGACCTGCATCGCTGGACCGAGGGGAAGTACGCGGTTGTCGAGCCGTTGACGCCGGAGAAGATGATGGAAGAATTGTTGGGCGATGATCCCGAGGCGTTTGAAGGCGAGATGTGATCACGTTGAGCGTATGAGTGATTTGTACCCACGGGTTGTGACCCATGGGCTTTATCTTTGGGGATGAATGATGAGTGACATTTCTCGAGTGGCATTGGTGACAGGGTCCGCGACCGGCGTGGGCCGCGCGTGTGCGGTGCGGTTTGCGAAATTGGGGTTTGATGTTGTCGTCAACTACTCCAAGAGTGAGGACGACGCGAAGGAGACGGTTTCACTCGTGGAAGCCGAGGGACAGCGGGCGCTGCTGATTCAATGCAACGTGCGGAATGATGCTGACGTCAAACAGATGATGCAGCAGATCGAAGGCGAGTTCGGTCGGCTGGACGTGCTCGTCAACAATGCGGCGATGACGTACTTTGTCGAGCACACGGACCTCGATGCGATGACCGAGGAGAAATGGGACGACATTCTCGCGGTCAATGTGAAGGGGCCGTTCTTTGTCACACGCGCAGCCGTGCCGTTACTCAAGCAGAGTGACGCGGCAGCCGTCGTGAACGTAAGTTCGACCGCGGGCGTCGTCGGAGCCGGATCGTCGATCGCGTACTGTGCAAGTAAAGGAGCCCTCAACAATATGACGATGTCACTCGCTCGGGCGCTGGCCCCCGAGGTGCGAGTGAATTCAGTTTGCCCGGGACCGATCGACAGCCGCTGGCTGCGTGGTCACCTGAGTGCAGAGGAGTTGCAGGCAATGACGAACGACTTCCCGATCCCCCGGCCTGCACAGCCGGATGACGTCGCGGATGCCGTGATCTACCTCGCAACAGGGACGACACTGACGACCGGCCAGCGACTCGTCGTCGACGGCGGCCGCACGAGGTGAGATGTGAGGCGTCATCGCAGGAAGGGGTCAGGCACCATTTCGTCGTCAGAAATGCTTCGGATCTTCGACGTGCTTACTGACGAAATGGTGCCTGACCCCGTCGGCTCTCCTCACTGCTCGCTCAGCGCTGCTTGAGCAGTTCCGGAATCTGCTTCTTGAGGTCGTCGACTGATGCGCTCACGGTCGCGACTTTGCCGTCCTTGCCGGCGAGGATCATGGTCGGCACGTTGATGATGCCCATCTCGACGGCGGGGCGGCCTTCAAGTCCGCCCTCTTCGTGGATGTGCGGCCACGGGAGTTTGTAGCGGGTGATGTACTGCTTGATCTGCTCATTTGGCCCGTCGACGTTGACGCCGATGACTTCAAAGCCGTTTTGGCGATACTGCTGATAGAGGGCGAGAATTTGCGGGATATCCTCCGTGCAGGGCTCGCACCAGGTTGTCCAGTAGATGACCAGCACGACTTTGCCAGCATATTGACGTGTGTCGAGCGTGCCGCCGCCGAGGACGTTGCCGGACAGGCTCAGCGGCTTGTCCACGAGATCGAGGCGACGGAGTGCTCCGACTGCCCGCTTGGCCGGCTGGGCGGTGCGATAATTCTTGGCAAGCACCTCGTACCACTGGCGGGCCTCTTTCGGCTTGCCGTTCAACTCGGTCACCATCGCGAGTTGCAGGAGGGCATCGGGCGTGTCTTCGGCCTGCGGATGGGCTTTGGCGAAGCTTTCGAGTTGCTGGGTCCACCAGGTTTGAAGCTCCGCGACTTCCTTGGTGCTCGAGTTCTTCATGCGCGAGTTGTACTCCGACAACAGTCGACGGAATGTCGTGTAAGGAATGAGGGGTGAATCTTTGTCTTGGCGAGTGAGGGCGAGTTCAATCGCCTGCAATTCCTTGATGCCGTTTGGGTATCCATCGAGCTGCGTGGCGGTGGCGATGCCGTCGATTTGCTGACGCAGCCACAGGTCGCGTTGCTCCTTCGTCTCGGCGACTTTGGCCAACTCGCCGAGGAGTTGGGCACGGTCGACGTTGTAGCGTTCGATCGCTTTGCGGGACGATTTTTCGTTCGGGGAGTCCTTGTCCAACTCCTGGAGTTTCTCGAGGAGTTCACGGACTTCAGCGGACAGACCAGTCGTTGCGGGCGCATCAGCGGGCGTACTGAGCGACGGCTGCATCAGCAGTCCCCCGGCGGTGATCTGCATCGATTCGCCTTCCACCGGCTGCGGGATGGTGGTCAGCTTCCAGACATCTCCCACGCGAACCATTTCGCCGATCTGTACAAAGCCGGTGTCTTCGCCGTTCTTCACCATCGCCATCACGTTCTCATAAACGAGCAGATCCCTGCTCGCCTTTCCTGAAGAGACCGGGATGAGGTTCGGCCAGGGCATTGACGTATCGAAGCGGTCCCATTGAGTCCCCTGGGTGAGAATCTTTGAACCGCTGAGCACTTTTTTGAGTTGACCTGCAGGATCGTCGATGCCTGTCTGCAAGGCCTCAGCGGTCTCCTTCGTGAACCCCAGGCTGCGGATATCCGTCGGGGTGATGAGCACGGTTGCCAACGCCTGAGCGTCCCCTGCAATCATCGCGTTGATCGCTTCGCGGGACGCTTCCTCAGCGGAAATGCGTTTCCACTCGTCGATGCGTCCGTCTTCGTTGGAGTCGATCCCCCAACGCGAGCCGGAGGTGTTGAACCAGAAAGACTCGTCGATCTTGCGGTTCTCGTTATTATCGACATCACGGAAGACTTCGAGTCCATGCTTGAAGTAACGGAACTGATCGACGACTTTGTTGCCATCGGAGTCGACAAAGCGGCGGATCACAGTCGATTGCGGACCGTACACGACCCATGCGGAACCTTTGCCTTCCTTCTCGACTTTGAGTTCGCACTTGGCGATGTCGTCCTTTTCGGGAATCTCGTAGTCGATGCCAGCTTGACTCGGTCGATACCCCAGCACCTGCTCAGCTGTGACTCCCTGAGCCATCACTGAGGGGCCCGACAAACACATCATGGCCAATGTGAATATCGCCAACCAATTCAACATCCGGGCCCGACACACAAAACGACTCATCCGTCCAACTCCACTGATTTCTTGAGGGCTTGAGGGGGCACGTAACTTCCCAGGCTGCGATTACGGGATTCTAGTCAAAAGCGACGAATCGGGTCACGACCAGATTTCTGAGGGCCACATCGACACCGTCAGATCGACGACAGGCTTGAGATACGGTGTTTTCAGGCTTATAAGAGAGTCTATTCAACGCCCAGCTTCGACGGGTTACCCCAAATACGCTCGCTTCAGAGGCCACTGATGGACTTGCCTAAAGTCGGTAGCTCACATGAAACGTCCTTCATTGTCGAGCCGCAGCACGCCATCCCGTTCCCCGGTCTGCCCCCTGTGCTGGCCACTCCCTGGGTTGTCTGGCACCTGGAGGCGACCGCCTACTACATGGTGCAGCCAACACTTCCGGAGGACCACGTCACTGTGGGCACTCATATCGAACTGGACCATCTGGCTCCGACACTCGTCGGCACAGAGGTCACATGTCGATGCAAGGTCGTCAATGTCGACGGAGAGGTGATCACGCTCCAGGTCGAGGCCGTTGACGGCTCAGAGGTGTTGAGCAAGGGCCTGCACAAACGTCATGTCGTCGATGTCAACCGACTCAACAAGCGTCTGGAGATGAAGGCCCTCGCAGATAACGGACCCGTGACACCCCTCCCCCCCACCAAGAATGAGACCCCATCATGATTCATGTCATCGCCACCGTACACATCGTCGAAGGTCGTCGCGACGAGTTTCTCGGCATCTTCCAAAACTTAATGCCCCAGGTGCAGGCGGAAGACGGCTGCATCGAGTACGGCCCCGCTATCGACATCGACACGGGTGTCCCCATTCAAAAAATGACCGGTGAGAATACCGTCACGGTCCTTGAGAAGTGGAACTCTGTCGACAAACTCAAGGCCCACCTTGGCTCGCCGCACATGGTGGAGTATCGCAAGAGTATCGAGGGTCTCGTCCAAGGCGTGACGTTGAACGTGTTGCAGCCGGCGTAGCGCCGGACAAGTCAGAATGTCATTCCCGCGCAGGCGGGAATCCATCTCCCTCGTTCCCAAGCTCCGGCTTGGGAACGCAAGTGCCGCGAAGCTTCTGCTTCGCGAGATGCGGAAGCTCCATGATGCTCGCACAACGACTCTGCTTGTTCGTCCTGACACTTGCTCCCGGACTCACGAGCACAGCCGACCTCATCGCATCAAATCCGAACGTGATCCTCGTGATCACCGATGATCAGGGCTATGGCGACATCGCGGCTCACGGCAACGAGATGATCAAGACGCCGCACCTCGATCGACTACACGGCGAGAGTGTGAGGCTGACGAACTTTCATGTCGACCCGACCTGTTCGCCCACACGCTCCGCACTGATGACCGGTCGTTACTCGACTCGCACAGGCGTGTGGCACACGATCATGGGTCGCTCGCTGATGTCGCCCGACGAACTCACACTCGCCGAGGCACTCGCCACGGGCGGGTATCGCACGGGCATGTTCGGCAAGTGGCATCTTGGTGACAATTATCCCTGCCGTCCACAAGATCAGGGCTACGAGCAGACATGGCACCATGGCGGTGGAGGCATCACGCAGACCCCCGACTGGTGGGGGAATGACTACTTCGACGACACCTACGTCAATGAGCACGGCGAACCCCAAGCGTTCGAGGGCTATTGCACCAACGTTTGGTTCGACACGGCACTTGGATTCATTGAGCAACACAAGGATGGCGACGACCCGTTTTTCTGCTATCTCGCGACCAATGCCCCGCACGGGCCGTTCTTCGTCGACAAGAAGTACTCGCAACCCTACACCGACGCAGGTGTCCCCGATCCGATGGCCAAGTTCTATGGGATGATCACCAACATCGACGAGAACATGGGCCGCCTCGTCAAGCAACTCGACGAGTGGCAACTGCGTGAGAACACGATCCTGATCTTCATGTCCGACAACGGCACCGCCGCCGGCGTCGCCAGACGCAAGGCGAGCGGGGGACGTCAGTCCCCTGTTGGTTCCGACGCCCCCAATCAATGGACCGGATTCAATGCCGGCATGCGAGGCCAAAAGGGAAGCGAATACGAAGGCGGGCACCGCGTGCCATGCTTCATCCGCTGGCCCGCCGGTGATCTCAGCGGCGGTCGCAACGTCTCCCAACTCACAGCTCACATCGACCTCCTGCCGACCGTGCTCGACCTCTGCAACGTCGACAAACCAGACGGTCCGCCCCTCGATGGCATAAGCCTCGTCAGCATCCTCAACGGCGATACGGACGCCCTGCGTAACCGCACGCTGCTCGTGCATTCGCAACGCTTGGAGCACGTCGAGAAGTGGCGGAAATCAGCCGTCATGACCGAGCGCTGGCGGCTGATCAACGGCAAGGGGCTGTTTGACATTCAGAACGACCCAAGTCAACAGTGGGACATCGCCAGTGATCATCCGCAGGTCGTCGACAAACTGAATTCGGCGTACGAAGACTGGTGGACGAGCCTGTCACCCGTGTTCAATAAGGCTGTCCACATCAGCCTCGGCGCGGATGAAGAGAATCCCACACACCTGACCTGTCACGACTGGCACACAGGCGACGGCCCGGTCCCGTGGAATCAAAACGCCGTCTCCAAGAACCCGCCCCACAACGGCCATTGGACCGTGCGAATCGACCAACCCGGCACCTACGAGTTCCGCCTGAGGCTGCGTCCCGCAGAAGTCGGCGAACCCATCCCCGCCGGACAAGCCCGCCTCCAGATCGGCGAAGTCGAAGCAACTACAAAAACCGATGGGACCACCGACGAAGTGCATCTGACTGTCGAACTCGAACCAGGACGGGCAACCCTGCAAACATGGCTAACCGAGACCAACGGCACCGAACGCGGAGCGTATTTCGTCAACGTGGAACGACTCGACGGAACGTAAGTCAGTAGGGCCGGCTGTGCCGGCCGCACGAAGAATGAACGTTGTTTGGCATTTGCGTCCGGCGAGAGCCGGACCTACGCGGCTTGACCCATGATCAACGCTTGAGATGAGGAACGAGAGAATGACCATTCGTTGGATTGTCACAATCGGACTTGTTTGCTTCGGTTTCCTGACGTCGACGTGTGCTGCGGAGTCGGTACGGGTGGCAACTTTCAACGTGGATGCGACGCCACCCATTGGCACGCCGGTGGCTTACAAGCCGGCGCGGTCGATTACTGATCCGTTGAGTGCGCGGGGGATTGTGTTGTTGTCGGATCAACAGCCGATCGTGCTGTGTGCGGTCGACTGGATTGGGATCGCGAATGAGGGGTACGACCTGTGGCGGGAGAAACTGGCAGCGGCGGCGGGGACGACGCCCGAGCGTGTCTCGGTGCATGCGCTGCATCAGCACGATGGCCCTCGCTGCGATTTCTCATCGGAACAGATTCTCGCTGACCGTGGTCATGGAGGGCAGTGGTACGACCTGCGGTTCTGCCGGGAGGTCATCGAGCGAACGGCGGTCACTGTTCGCACGGCCATCCCACGGGCGCAGCCGGTCACGCATGTCGGGCATGGACAAGCACTGGTCGATGGTGTGGCGTCCAACCGTCGTTTGCTCGGACCAGACGGCAATGTCAAGATCGTGCGATACAGTGCCTCGAAGGACCCCGATGCGATCGTCACACCCGAAGGCACAATCGACCCGTGGCTCAAGTGCGTCAGCCTGTGGAACGGAGATACCCCCATCGTGTCGATGACCTACTACGCCACCCATCCGCAAAGCTACTACGGGGAAGGGGACGTCACCTCCGAGTTCGTCGGACTCGCACGGGCCGAGCGAGAACGGTCTGAGCCGATGCAGTTGCACGTCCATTTCAACGGTGCCAGCGGAAACATCGCTGCGGGCAAGTACAACGATGGCTCGACCGAGTTACGAACGATCCTCACAGAGCGGATGGAGCAGGGGATGCGAGCGGCCTGGGAGTCGACCGTGAAGCAGCCCATCACCGGTGACGACATCGAATGGCGAGTCGTGCCGGTGACGCTGCCGCTGGGGGATCATCTACAAACCGATCAACTCGAGGCCGTGTTTGAGAATCCGAAGGCAACGGCCAAAGATCGTTTGAGTGCCGCCAAACACCTCGCATGGCTCAAGCGCTCACAAGCCGGCGGCCAGATCGACTGCACCTCACTGCGACTCGGGGAAGTCATCCTCGTCCACATGCCGGGCGAATTGTTCGTCGAGTATCAACTCGCCGCTCAGCAGATGCGCCCCGATGCGTTCGTCTGCATGGCCGCCTACGGCCAATACGGCCCCGGATACATCGGCACCGACATCGGCTACTCACAAGGCGGATACGAAACGAGTGACCGTGCCTCACGGACTAAACCCGGAGTCGAAGGTGTTCTCATGGATGCGATGCATCAACTGCTTGGGCACAACGAGAGGTAAGGCATTCAGCGAGGTCGCTGGGATACGCCTGTCGTCTATCCCATCTGATGTGACTCTCCAGTCAAGAGGCTGAAAGAAACTGATGACAGTCCGAATTTATCACAACCCACGTTGTTCGAAGAGCCGCCAGACATTCAAGTTGATCCAAGACGCGGGAATCGAGCCCGAGATCGTGGAGTACCTGAACTCACCACCGACGACGCGTGAGTTGGAACAGATTCTGAAGAAACTTGGAATCGAGCCACGAGAACTGATGCGCAAAGGGGAAGCCATCTACAAGGAACTCGGTCTTGCCAAACGTGAGCTCTCACGCAAGGAGGCGATCCAGCTGCTGCATGAACATCCCAAGCTCATCGAGCGGCCCATCGTCGTACGAGGCGATCGCGCGGTCCTGGGTCGCCCACCTGAGAATGTGTTGGAGTTGCTGTGAACGGCAATGAAGATCGAATTCCACGAGTCCTCATGTGCCGACGACTCTCAGCCATCCAACAGGCCCATGTCAGCAGCGACCTCTTTCACCCACCCTGCGTCGTGGATCGTTCTGCCTAGTTGGGGAGATTCGCAAGATTTGCTGTAACGCTTCCGCGATCGGCGCATTGATCTCTACAGAATGACTGACAGCCATCTGTCCAACAGATCTCAGTCGGTGGGTGAACTGGTCACGTTGGTTCGGACGGACCGGGATGCGTTCGGGCAGCTTTTTGATCGCTTCTATCCGCTGGTGTTTGCGTACTGTGTGCGCCGGTTGCTGGTGCGCGCGGTCGCAGAGGATGTGGCTTCGGAAGTCTTTCTCAAAGCAGCGACTGGTATTCGAGCGTTTATGGGGACGTCCGAGGACGAATTCCGCCGATGGCTATTCCGCATCGCCACGAACGAGATCAACGCCCAGCTGCGAAAGTCAATCCGTCGTCGCGATCTGCTCGAAGAAGCGGCTCGTATGGGAGTGATCAAGGCCGATGTTTCCACCAGTCTGCTGAACGAAGACGCAGTGTTCGACTGGCAATGCTTGTATGCAGCTCTGGGGGAACTGACAGAACGCGAACAATCCCTCATCTCATTGCGGTTCTTTGCCGGATTTCAGCACGGACAGATCGCCGATGTGCTCCAGATGAAAGAGGGCACCGTCCGTGTTGCGTTAAGCCGGGCGCTCGAAAAACTCCGCGAGCGCCTCCATGTCCCAGACGGTTCCAGGCGAACACCGTCTGGAACAGAACGTGGAGGTCAGTGACATGCACAATGAATCACATGATTGGGAAGACCTGTTCGAGCAGCTGCCGCTCGATACGTCCGTGAGTCCGAGCCATCAAGAGGCACTCAGGACGAAGGTCTTGCAGACATTCGAAAACAACGCCGCCAGGCCATTGATGACTCAGCGGCTCAAAGAGATTGGACACATTCTCATGCGACATAAAGCACCCCATTGGACTGCTGCAGTCATCCTGGTCATCGGGTTTGTCTGGATCGCCTTCTCCGGCGGCACCTCCGCCCTCGCCCTTGATGAGATCATCAACAATTTCACAAACGCGCGAACAGCACGCTTCGACATGACGGTCAGGGTGATCGGTCAGCCGGAACTGAAGGCGAAGTGCTTCTACCTGGAGCCGAGTTTCGCTCGTCAAGAGCAACCGAATGGACTGATCATGATCTTCGACTTGGCAGCCGGCAAGATGATCGCTCTGAATTCCAAGGCGAAACAAGCCACAGTCATAAACATGGTGAACCTTGCTGAAGACACGGAAGGTCAGATGCAAATCAACCAGTTCAAAGCGACTCGTGATCTGCTCCGCAAAGCTGTTGACGATCCCAATACCGACGTCGAATCGCTCGGTGAGAAGGAACTGAATGGCCGCAAAGTCGTGGGCTTCCACTTCAAAATGCCAACCCAACCCATGACCATTTGGGCCGATTCGGACACAAAGTTTCCCGTTCAGATCGAATCAACCATGGTCGGACCACCGGAAACGCACTTCGTGATGTCGAACTACGAATTCAACGTTGATTTGGACGAGTCGTCCTTCAGCACTGAAATCCCCGAAGGATTTAAGATCACGGAAATGGACATGGACGTCTCAAACGCAAGCGAAGAGGATTTCATCGCAGCATTACGGATTGGCAGCGAAAAGAGCGATGGTCAGTTTCCTCCTGGCTTCGATATTCCTGCAACCGCCACCTATATGTCGAGCATATTGGTGCGGGAAGGCCTTGGCAAAGATAAGAAACCTTCCGAAGCCCAGATGCAGCAGATCCTTAAGATCGGTCGTGGCCTGCAGTTTGCCCTCACCCTGCCACCGGAAGCAGACGCCCACTATGCCGGAGCAACAGCGAAGTACGGAGAGAAGGACCAGGCCATCTTCTGGTACAAGCCCGACAAGTCTCAGACATACCGCGTCGTTTACGGAGACCTCTCAGTGAAAGAGTCCGCAAACGCTCCCGAAGTTCAAGGAGCCAAGAAACTGTCTCGCAAGTGAACTCGGACGAGCTCCTACCCAGCCTATGGTCGTCAGCTATCGTTCATGCTGATACGACTGCCAGTGGCGGTGAGGCGGCCTTCGGCGTACTGGCGGATGGCTTCGGGGTAGGCTTCGCATTCGGTCTTGAAGACGCGGGCGGAGAGGGTGTCGGGGGTGTCGTTGGCTTCGACGGGGACGCAGCGTTGCAGGATGATGGGGCCGTGGTCGTATTCGTTGTCAGCGAAGTGGACGGTGCAGCCTGTGACTTTGCAGCCGCGGGCGAGGACCGCTTCGTGGACGTGATGGCCGTACATCCCCTGTCCGCAGAAGGCCGGGATCAGGGCAGGGTGGATGTTCATCACGCGGTGTTGGAAGTCATCGGGGATCTCGATCATGGCGAGAAAGCCGGCGAGCGTCACGAGGTCGACGTTTGCTGCCCGACAATGGTCGAAGATGGCTTGGCTGAACGATGTGACATCCGCATGTTCGCCGCGTGGGACGACGTGGCACGAGACGCCCGCCGCTTCGGCTTTGGCGATGCCTCCGCAGTCGGGACGGCTGGCGATGACGAGGGCGATCTCGGCGTTCAGTTCGCCCGCTTTGATCTTGTCCAGAAAGTTGACCAGCGTGGTGCCGCCGCCGGAGATCAGCACGCCGAGTCGTAGTGGGCTGTCAGGCGAAGACGTCATGGGGTCAGCGATTCCAGAAACTCGGGCGGCTCATCGGGGACGGACTCGCGAAACCGGGCGTCTCGCAGCCGTCGGTTGTGACGTGCTGAGAGCCAGGCAATCGCGATGACCGCGATCGTACACAACGCCAGCCCGCCGTAAAGGATGAAGGGGGACACCGACCAGCCGGGTGATGCTGCCACGGGATTCCACGACAGGGTGTGAGCGAGGATCAGGGGAGCGAATCGGATCTTGTTGTCGCGGGAGGGATAGGTGCGCAGCTTGAGGAAGTAGCCCGTCACAGAGACGCCGTCGATCGTGTCTTCGCCGATCGGCATGCCTGGGGGGATGTCGGTGCAGATGATGGTCGCGGGGTGCTGTTGAGAGTCCTCGGTGACGAGCCAGCCTTCGTAGAGCGTGTCGACGCCAAAGTCATTCGGTCCTGCCTGAGACTTGATCAGTCGGATGAGGTGTCCGCTCAGCGTGACGGGTTCACCACGATAGGAGGCCGGGTCTTCGATGAGGTCTACGAAGACCGGGAAGTCGGCCTCGGGTCGTCGACTGAACCGAGACGACGACTCCCAACGTTGGTGACAAAACTGATCAGCAGCTGACGAGAGGTCGGCGGCGGGGACGCCTCGCACGTGAGCCAGGATGCCATAGTAGGGCGTCGATTCCTCGAACGAGAGTTCGCTGCGGTCAGTCACTTGCGACAGGTCGAATCTCGCGGGATCGAGCGCAACGTCTGTCCGATCGTCTGCGCAGACTACTCCCCCACAGAGCAGCAGCGCTGTCAGGCAAGACGTGTACGGTTGCATTGAAGCAGTCTGACAGGCACTGCCGAAGACTGTCAATTGCCGTTCGACACTACGCAGCCCGCCGACGAGGTTCCTGTGAAGCAGCGTCCTCGAACGGGGCAGCCGAATTGTCGGGAAAGGCAATCGTATCGGTGGAGGGCATGTCATGCGTAAGGTCTCGACGCCATCCCCCAGGGGCAAGAGTATTCGCAGTCGACAGACTCGACGAAGCGTACCGTACGCGAGGTTCCCACAGGGGTCGCCACAGCCACAGACGGCGGGGGGCGACCGGTTTCTCCAGATAGGTCTTTTCGTAGCCGAGATATGCCGCCGACATACGCTCGGCAATAAGCACGACGATCATCGCAAAACAGGCGATGAAAAGTTCGACAAGGATGACAGCGATTGCTGCGGTGAGCGGATCTTGGGCTCCGAACCAACGGACGCACAGCCACGTCAGGCAACCGGAAGCAACAGCGATGACGACAAACGCAAGGCCCGACAACGAGCGAGGTTCCTGTGATTGCATGGGGGCGATCCCTCCCTGGATCGACTGACAAAGCAGAATCAATTCAGACCGCCAGCCGATAAGAGGGATGAATCCTCGGTCTGCCGACAGACGGGCGGGGATTATGCCGGTTCGCTTCGTACAGCACAACGGGAATCTTGAGGACCGTCAATAGGCGCCGAGTGAGAAAGAAGGCCTCAAGAACCGCTGAACGCCATCGTCCACAACCCTTAGTAGCGGACGCAGTTACGACCGTCACGCTTGGCCCGATAGAGGTTTTCATCTGCCTGCTGAATCATGTCGGTCGCAGACATGGGGCCCTGTCCGTTCGCGAATCCAACACCGATGCTGATTGTCATACTGATGTCCCCCTTGGCTGTCGGGAACGGCTCCGCTGCCACCAGCCGGGCGATGTCGTGGGCCACACGCACCGATTGCTTCAATGGTGCTTCTGCAAGTGCCAGAGTGAACTCCTCACCTCCGAACCGGGCAAACAGGTCTTCCCCGCGAATCCGTGAAGAGACTCGGTCACACAGCCCTTTGAGGCACTCGTCACCGGCCAAATGGCCGTACGAGTCGTTGACTTCTTTGAAATGATCAACGTCCAACAACAGCAGCGCAATGGGGCGCCAGTGACGCTGTGATCTGAGGATCTCCCGAGCAAACGCATCCTCGAAGTAACGTTTGTTTCGAATACCAGTCAGACCATCAATCGTCATCATCTCGTAAACGGCCTCGTGGTACTGGACCTCAACATGATCGGTCGACAGGAACTTGAAAATATGATTTCCCAATCGAATCTGGTCGCCAGGAACCAGGACGTGCGTATCGACACGGATGTCATTCACGAACGTGCCGTTCAAGCTGTTGCAGTCGCGAAGCACGTACTGATCGCCCTCACGATCGATGTGCACATGATCTCGAGAGATGAAATCATCATAGACCTCGATCTCACAGCTCGAATCGCGACCAATGCGTGTGCATCCGTCGGCGAGTCTGAGCAGGCTGTCTGAAATCTCGGGCGGATGGATACGCACGAGACACGTCTCCACGCGCGTTGGTGACGCCTGCGGCACAACAGGGGCCCGGTCAGTCTCTGGCAGGCCGACGATGGTCGCGATTTCAGACACAGTGGAGTCTTCAGAGATTAAATTTCCTCGCCGCCTGTCGTGCGGCTGATCTTCCAAACTTAGGTCAGCTTCATCATCACTGCAACGAAATTCATATCGAGTCGTCCAAATGACACCAACAAGGAACAAACGGAATAACGCATCCAGCCTGAATCCCGTCGTCCGCAGGGCCGCTCTGGTCGCTTCAACCGTTACGGGTACTCTTGCCCCGCTGTGACTTGCTGAGTTGAGAGGCATCGGATGCGAGCTTTTCACCAATCAGGCTGATTTTAAGGTCCCTGAGGCGTTTCTCATTCAGCCAGTAAGGACTCGTAATTTCCTTGAAGGCATAGATGGCCGCCTGAATCCCCTCGGCCCACGCGACCGTGACCAGTTTGATGTCGCCGTGAACATCACCGACCGCAAAGATGCCCTTGCGACTTGTCTCGAAGTACGGGTCGATCGCCATGCTGCCGTCCTCGTTCAGCCGCACGTTGAGGCGTTGGAAGGTGTCCTTCGCAGAGAGAAATCCGATCTGCACGATGGCCAGTTCGCAATCGATCGTGGCTCCGTCCGTCAGCGAGAGCTTCAGATCTCCCCCTTCCAACTCTGCCGACGCGACCTCTGTCGAGAGATGCACGTCGGCACCCGCGTCACAGATTCTCTGAAACGTATCGGCTTTCCCGGTGGCCTCGTCCTCTCTCACAATGAAGTGCACGTGACCGTTTCGTTGCTGAACCATCACTGCTGCGTCGAGGCCCGAATCGCCGCCGCCGATCACTGCAACATGCTCGCCTTCGTAGTCGCCGATCTTCGGCACCTTGTGATACACCTTCTTCGTATTCAGTTCATCGAGCACGGGCAACTTGCGCGGAAAGTGCAGCAGCCCCACGGCGATGATGACCTTACGGCAGAGGTACTCGCCGTTGGTTGTGACCACCCGTTTGAGAGTGTCTCCTTTCTCGATATCCTCTGTGTCATCGATCGAGACGAGTTCCTCATTGAACCGAAACTGCACGAAGGCGTCGACCGCCTGCCGATACACGCGCTCCGATAACTCGTCGCCCGTGATGCCGTCCGGGAAGCCGGGAATGTCGACGATACGTTTGTCGGCATACAAAAACTGGGGCTGGCCGCCCGGCTTGTCCTTCGCTTCGATGATCAGTGTCGTCAACGCCCGATGAGCCGTCGTGAGTCCCGCGGTTAGACCGGCTGGTCCTGCTCCGATGATGACGACATCCCAATAAGCAAGATTGCTAAAGTCGAGTTCCGGATCGAGTTCGGTGACTTTGAAGTCGGCCATCGGTCCTGCCTTTCAGTCGGGTGACGATGAGAGCAGCGCAACTGGTCCCCATTCTTGCGAAGGACGACCGTTTGTCTATCCGACAAGAGATTGAGTTGATCACCAAGGTTCGCCGATGACTCGCAGGTTCCCGAAGGTGGGAAGGCTCCCTTTCGCCGCACATTTCAAATGTGCGGCGAAACAGTGGTGGAAAAAAAGGGCACGGTCTCAGGCATGGATCTGCCGATAAATGATGATGGATGCGCGTCAATCGGGGATCACCGAAAGGCACATCACCGCAACTGACTGTCCGGCAACAGGTTAGTCGGCCCGCATCCAGCATGAGATTTCCTCAGGAAAAGGGCGGTTCCTATGCAGAAGAGCGTCAATGTCCTCGCTTTGGTCAAGGACGGCGAACGGTACGTCTTTCTCTATGACGAGAAAAGCGTCTCGACTCTGCTGCAAACGCTCGGTCGGTACGCCGCCGATCCGGAGTTGAATTTCAGCTGGTACGACGCCGCCGTCCTCAGCCAGAAGGTGCGACGACTGCAAAGTGAGACGGAAGCGGAGGAGCCGACGAGCTTCCGCCGCTCGGCGTGATCATGAGTTGTCAGTTGTCAGTCGCTGATAGCTCAAAACTGATCACGGAAGACTGATCACTGAAGACTCAATGCAAACCGCCATCCCCGCCTTCCTGCGTTACCTCAAAATCGAGCGCAACGCGTCTGAGCTGACAATCAAGTCGTATCACGACGACTTCGAGAGTCTCCTCGACTACTTCGGCGACCGAGTGGGTCATGTGCCGCGACCGAGTGGGGTCACGATTGAGATGCTGCGGGGGTACGTCACGTATCTGCATGACTGCCAGTACGCCCGCACGACGATCGCCCGACGCCTCGCGTGTCTGCGAAGTTTCTTCCGCTACTGTTGTCGTGAGGGCATCTGCGACGTTAATCCGGCTCGTGCTCTGCGGACGCCCCGCGTGGGACGCAAGCTGCCGCACTTCCTCACGACCGAACAGGTCGCCTCACTTCTCGAAGCTCCGCCGGCCAATGAACCGATGGGTCTGCGCGACCGGGCCATCCTGGAGACGCTGTACTCCGCCGGTCTGCGCGTGGCCGAACTCGTCGGACTTGGTCTCAAGGATTGGGACCGCGGCGCAAACATTCTGCGCGTGCTCGGCAAAGGTCGCAAGGAACGCATCGCCCCCGTCGGCAAATACGCTGCGAAGGCACTCGACGACTGGCTCGAAGTCCGTACGCCAGACGAGAAAGCAAAGCCCGAATTGCGTGACGCGATGTTCCTCAACAAGTTCGGTCGCCGACTAACCACTCGCAGCATCGGTCGTATGCTGGAGAAGCATCTCAAGGTCACCGGTCTCGACTCGATCACTTCACCCCACACGCTGCGTCACAGTTTCGCCACTCATCTCCTCGACGGCGGAGCCGACCTCCGTAGCGTGCAGGAACTCCTCGGCCACAAGAGTCTGACGACAACCCAGATCTACACCCACGTCAGCACCCGCCGCATGCGCGAAACGTACGAACAGTCGCACCCCCACGCGAAACGGACCGGGTAACGCAATCGAACTCGTATCTCTTTGGTACCCGCGTCCATCGCTTGCGGATTAGCACGACTCACGCGCCCACAGCTGCTCTGTGGTGGCGCTATTCGGCAAGCCCCACTCTACACGTTCCGTGAAATCCATCGCGAATTGTTTGACGGTGCGCTTGACGCACGATTGTACCATTGATCTAATACAATAATCTTCACTGCCTGAATCAACCAGGAGCCAGCGGCCATGAATCAAGAAATTGCCGTGAATTCACCCAGTCGTTTCACTCGATTCCTCTCTCTCATGAGCATTGCAACCTTTTGGCTGTTGCCGTTCTCTCCGCTCGTTTCCTGGTTTGCGTTGTATGGGACAAGAGGTTCAAACGACTGGTCACGCAAACTGGCAGTCGCCGGAACGATCCTCTGCGTGATGTACGCAATGCTTGTGATCGGGTGGGTCGGCTTTCTGACATTCGACACACTCATGAACGTTGGCAACGGTCTTCAGTAGTCGTTCTCTGTTTGGTCGCCAGCCCTTTTCGTGTCATCGGTCATGCAGATTCACATCTCCCCCAACGACGGCGTGCCGATCTATCAGCAGATCGTCAATCAGGTGAAGTACCTGACGGCGTCCGGTCGCCTCACCGCAGGCGAGCAACTCCCGCCGGTTCGCAAGCTCGCCGAGCAAGTCCTCGTGAACCCCAACACGGTCGCCCGTGCCTACCGCGAACTCGAATCAGCCGGCGTGCTGACAACACGTCGCGGAGCAGGCGTGTTCGTCGCAGAAGGCGTCTCTCCCCTCAGTCGCCGTGAACAGACCCGCATCCTGCAGGAACGTCTCGATCAGCTCCTCGCCGAGGCACGTCAGATGGACGTCGACGTTGAGACCCTCGTCAAACTCCTGCGTCAACGCAACACAAAGATGGGGAATGGAGAATAGAGAATTGAGAACACCACAAGCCCACGGGCGACGCCCCGTGGGTCACAACCACCAGAGACCCCGCCATGCCAGACACCGTCATTAACGTCCAAAACCTCACCCGCCAGTTCCGTCGCACAACGGCTCTCGATGACGTCTCCCTCGAAGTCCCCGCGGGCATCGTGATGGGGCTCGTCGGCGGCAACGGGGCCGGAAAGACCACGCTCATCAAGCATCTGCTCGGGCTGCTCAAGGCGAAGACCGGCTCGGTCCACGTATTCGGTCTCGACCCCGTGCGTGATCCGGTCGGCGTACTCGGGCGCATCGGCTATCTGTCCGAAGACCGCGACCTGCCCCAGTGGATGCGGGTCGATGAACTGCTGAATTTCACACAGGCCTACTTCCCCAACTGGGACCCGGCATATGCAACCGAACTGCGGGAGACGTTCGACCTCGATCCCAAACAGCGCGTCAAATCCCTGTCACGCGGGCAGACCGCACGACTTGGCCTGTTGACGGCCCTCGCTCATCGTCCGCCGTTGCTGGTCCTTGATGAACCCTCGTCCGGGCTGGACGCAGTCGTCCGTCGAGACATCCTCGCGGCCATCATTCGCACAGTCGCCGACGAAGGCCGCACGGTGCTGTTCTCCTCACACCTCCTCGACGAAGTCGACCGCGTCGCCGACCGCGTCGCCATGCTGCACAACGGTCGCCTCGTGCTCAGCGACAACCTGCAAACCGTCCTCGACGGTCACAGCCGCCTCACCCTGCGATTCGCCGAACCGTGTGAGACACGACCGTCCCTGCCGGGCGCACTCTCGTGTGACGGGTCCGGACACGAATGGACAGTCATCTGCAACGGGCAGATCGACGAACTCCGCGCAGCTGCAACGAGTCAGGGTGCCGAAGTTGTCGAGCAGGCGAAACCTTCTCTGGACGAAGTGTTCGTCGCCCGCGTGCATCAGGGTCGATCTCCGCTTGATCTCAACACGGAGGTGAACCCATGAGTGCGACGATCACACGAACACTCTCCTGGCGATTCCTGAGGATGGGATCCAGCATCGTCTCGTCAATCCTGGGAATCGCATGTTTGTTCCCTGCGTTCATGTACGGGATCATCTGGCTGACGAACCCCAACGCCGCTCATGAGATGCGTGCCGATACCACCGGGTACACGGTCCTCTTCGCGATCGCGGTCTGGCTGATCTTCCCGACTCTGATGGTCTTTGCTTGCGGATTCGTGCGATCGTTGTATGCCTTGCCGCTCAGCAGTCGACGGATCGTCAACACCCAGTTGGCCTGTGGTGTCGTCACATTGGTCGGCATTTATCTGGTGACAGTCCTGTTCTACCGAGTAGTGTTTGGTGCTGCGCTTCCGATTATCGGTCCCGTGCTGGTGATGGGGCCGATGGTTGTCGTCGCCACGGGGTGTGCGGCACTGCTCGTCGACTTCCGCTGGTGGCGACCGTTCGCAGTGATGGGGCTGTTCGTCGTCGCTGTGTGGTACATGGACCATCGAGTGACACGATCCGAGGTTGCTGCCTCGATCGACTGGATGACACCATCGTTCACCGAGTTTGCAAGCCTCATCGTGATTGCGTTGCTTGGCTACTGGTTAACGTTCCGAGGCGTCTCACTCGATCGATCGGGAGAACTCAGAAAGTGGCCGGACTTTGATGCATTCTGGCATCGATTCAGCGCCAAGCTCAGTGGTCTCTGGCGACCTCCGATGGCGACATCACCGTACCGATCACCAACATCATCTCAGATGTGGTTCGAGTTCTGGCAGAAGGGGCTGATCGTCCCCGCTCTGGTGGCTGTGCCCGGAGGACTTTCGCTGTTCCCAGGCTTTTTTCGTCCACACGACTGGTTAGACGGCTACTTGGGAGCAATCATGTTCCTGCCAATGGCCATGTTCGTCACGGGTCTGATCATGGGGATACTTAACCTCGGCGGAAAGGACATGCCCCTCAGTCAATACCGGGCGACAAGGCCATTGACGGATGCGCAACTCGCATCCAGTGTCATCAAGGCAAGCTTGTTGAGCGGCGTGGTGATGGTTGGGGTCATCTCGTTGTATGCACTCGTGGTCTATGCGTGGTCATGGCTTCACCCGACCACAGGCTTTCGAGGAGGTCATGGACCGAGACTTTCACTCAGTGACAATCTCATGATCCTGACCGGCAGTTGGACCCTCACGGGACTCGCAGCCTCACTGATGATGTGTGGCCGGAGGTGGCTGATCACCTTGACATTCTCCTTGTTATTTGGTGGTTTCCTCCTCCAACCAATTCTTAGGTACTTCGTTCCTGATCTGGAACAACTCGACCAGTTATTGATGATCGGTTTGATCGCTGTGTTGTTCCTCGCGACCATCGGAACGATCATCGCGTTCACCACCGCTGTCCGTCGCAAGATGATTTCTCGAAGGACGACGATGGCCGTTAGTCTGCTTGCGCTCATCGGCGTTATTGCGGTTAAGGAAAGGCTCGGCCCGTCAGACATGCAGTTTGAGCAATGGGCCTACCTCATTGGAGGCACCTGTCTCGCAGCCGCTCCCCTCGCAACTGCACCGCTCGCCGTCGCGTGGAACCGGCATCGGTGAGAGTCTCAGTACCGCGACGGTGAGAGCGTCGATCTGGAGTGACTCGGCGTTCACAAGTGACCCCAACGGGGTCTCAGCGCAAAGCCCAGGGTTGCGAGCAAAGCGAGCGCACCCTGGGAACAAGCCCACACAAGAACCGACAACCCCAACGGGGTTGCATCCCTTTGCCGACGCTGTCCTCACCCACAACTGATGGAACCCCGTTGGGGTTCGTGGGAATC